>DATAIE010000768.1:0-2041 GCA_036262875.1 Verrucomicrobiales bacterium | reverse complement strand
AAACTGGCCTTCTCCACCGGCACCACCAGCTTCAGCCAGGACCTCGCCTATACCGGCCCCACGTTCATCGGTGCCGGTTCCGTCGTCCTTCCCATGAATGGGACGCTGGCAACCTCGTTGATCGATATTCGCGGGGGCGGCCTGACGCTGAACAACGCAGACGATAACGGAGTGGCCGGCGGCTACATTGTCCAGAGGATTCCGGCAGCGACGCCGATCAACCTGGCCGGAACGCTTACCGTGACAGGCAATGCCAATACGCCAGGTGTGCACCAGTTCGGCAAACTCTCGCTCGTCGGCAATGGAACTATCGTTCCAACTCCGGGTGCAAACGCGCCGGTGACGATGACCTTCCAGGATATCTCACGCAACGCAGACCATGGCACGCTGGTCATCGGCGGCACCAATCTCGGTTTGGCCCAGTCCCCCAACGGTGGTTCACGGGTTTTCGCGACTACCATTGGCGGTGCCGCGCCCGCTGCGGCCCTTGTGGGTGGCGGCGGTGCCGACGGGACCACCACGATGAGCATCGTTCCGTGGGCCTGGAGTTCCACCGCCGGTGGCTTCGTGACCTACGGCGCGAATGGTTTCCGCCCGCTTTCGACGGTTGCGGGCGTTGAATCCGAAAGCGCCCTCGACGCTCCCAGCGGTCCCAATGCCAATATCCGGACGACGGCAGCCGTGGCCCTCACGGCACCCCGCGAGGTCAATTCGCTCGTTCAGGCCACCACTGCCGGTGTATCAGGTGCCTTCGATCTCACGCTGCGCAGCGGGGCACTGGCCACCACCGCGGCGGGCACTATCGGAGTGAATTCGAACAGCCTGCTGACCGGTGCGGGCGGAGCGAATACTACCGAACTCGTAGTCTTCAACAGTGCGGCCACCACTCTCGCCTACAACATCGCGACCAGCGGTGGACTCACCAAATACGGCGCAGGCACGTTGACGCTGACCGGCACAAACACCTTTACGGGCGACCTGTCGGTGCAAAACGGCCTCGTGGCGTTTTCGAATGACAACCAACTGGGAGCCCCGGGAGGTGCGATCCGCTTCGGTGCCGCCTTTGGCAACAACCTTGGCGGCCTGCAATACGCCGGCGCGGCGGGCGCTCCCATTGTCACCAACCGCCCGCTCATTACCAATTCGGAACTCACCTTTACCCAGACCGTCGCTAACCAGATATGGTCGCTGACGGGCGGTATCTCGGGCCCAGGTTCTGTTCATTACAATTTTGGATCAACCAACGGGAGTATCGCCGAACCTGGGATTAATGCCTACACCGGCGGAACGCAGATTAACGAAGGCATTGTCGCTATCCGCGGCGACGGGATCAATGCGGACTCCGCATTTGGCAACGGGGGGCAACTGGACATTTTTGCCACTTCACCCGGAGGCGTGCTGCAACTGGCCAATTGGGCGACCAGCCGGCCAATCAGCATCAGTGCCGGTTCGGTGCTCAACACCAACGGATTCAGTGCAACGTGGAATGGCTCTGTTCAGGGCGGTTCGGCACTCGCAAAAACCGGCGCGGGCATGTTAACCCTGACAAATCCGAATCCGTATACGGGGACGATGGTCATCAACGGCGGCGAGGTGCGGCTGCGGGACCGGGGAGCGGTCAATGCAGGGTTCACGATGGGCTTTGGCACCCAACTGATTCTTGACGATACCGGCACTCACTTTGCCGACCGTATTCCTGACGCCTCTGCGATCACAAACGGGAACGGTGATCTTCGCCTGCTCGGCAGTTCAACGGCTCTCACCGAAGAGGTCATCGGCAACCTGACGCTGAACACTGCCGCCAAAGTATCCGTCGTTCCCGGTGCGGGGCAGGCGGCGGTGCTGCGACTGGGCAGCACCGGTGTGCTGGCGCGCGGGTCGGCCAGTTCGATTCTGTTCCGGGGGACGAACCTCGGTGTGAACGCCCCTGGAACGCCAGGCTCTGCAAACATCATGGTGTTCAACCCTCTGAACTCCGCCGCCGCCCTTTCGGGCGGTGGTGGCGCCGCGGGCACCAGTGCGATCAGCATCATTGCCGGTG
>DATAIE010000767.1:0-9145 GCA_036262875.1 Verrucomicrobiales bacterium | reverse complement strand
CCCATTTCTGCCTCACGACAGTGCCGGCGTGCGGCGGGAGATCGGAGGGGAAGGCATCGACATTCGTGTGATCCAGCCCGGCGAAGGTCTTCATCACGTCCTGCACGGTGGGCACGTAGTCCTCAGGGAGGAACCGGCTGTCTGTCCGCGGGTAGGTCAGCGCTTTGTGCCCCTCGTAGAGAGACTGCGCGATCTGCAGTGTCCGCTTGGCGGAAAAGCCGAATTTGTTGCTGGCCTCCCGCTGGAGACTGGTGAGGTCAAACAGCAGCGGGCAGCTTTCCTTCTTTGGCTTCCGCGTCTCCTCCACGATGCCGGGCTTTCCTTCGCAACGGGTCTTGATGGCGTCCGCCTTTTCCTTGTCCCAGAGGCGCTCCGGGCGGGAGTGGGCGTCGTCGTCCTTTTTAAAGGCCTCGTCGAACCAACGGCCCCGGTAGCCTCCCGCGGCTACGGAAAAATCGCCAAAGACTTCCCAGTAGGCCCGCGGCTTGAAGGCGGAAATCTCCTTTTCCCGGTTTACCAGGATGGTCAGCGTGGGCGTCTGCACCCGGCCCACCGGGGTCTTGAGAAAGCCTCCGTTCCGGGAATTGTAGGCCGTCATGGCCCGCGTGCCGTTGATGCCCACCAGCCAGTCGCTCTCGCTGCGGCAGACCGCGGCATCGGCGAGGGGCAGCATGTCGTGGTCGTCGCGGAGCGATTTAAAGGCATCGCTGATGGCCCCGGCGGTCATCGACTGCATCCAGAGGCGGCGGCTCGGCTTTTTGCTGCCGCTGGCCTGCATGATGTAACGGAAAATTAACTCCCCCTCCCGCCCGGCGTCGCAGGCATTGATGACTTCCGTCACGTCCTGCCGCTTCAGGAGCTTCTTCAGGAGCGCCAGCCGGTCCGCACTGCGCTCGATCGGCTTCAGTTCAAACTGATCCGGGATCAGGGGCAGGCTCTCAAAATTCCACTTCGGCTTTTTGCCATCCTTCTCGGGAAAAGCCAGTTCCAGCAGGTGCCCCACGGCGGAGGAAATGACGTGGGTTTCATTCTCGAAATAGTCCTTCTCCTTCTCGAATTTGGTCATGCCGGGAGCTTTGGAAAGCACCCGGGCAAGGTCGGCGGCGACGGATGGCTTCTCGGCGATGATGAGTGTCTTACCCATTATAAAGATGACGGTCGGGGGTGGGGATTCAGGGAGCGCCAACCGTGGAGGCACTCTGGAAAAATGCAAATCAGCACTCACTCCGCCCTTTGGCGGCGGTTTTCCGGACAATTTCAGAAACGCCTGGCGCTCTGGTTCAGAGGCCGCATCGCACGATCACAGGATGGCACCGGTGGTGTCCCGGAACGCAGTACCGGATGAAGCGTTCGCTGGACAGGCCGGGTGAATTCGCTGAAAGCGGCTGCCTGCGAACCGCGTTTCGCCCCGGCTTCTTATTTAGACACTTACACCCCATGACATCCCGTTCACGCCTCCTCACGGTCCTCACCCTTTCGTTCCTGCCGCAGGCCGTTCACGCCGCGCCGCAGTGGATCTGGTCCTCCACCAGGGCGGGCAATAACGACCAGGTGTGGGCACGGACGACGGTCAACGTCGCCGATACCAAAGGGGTGCGGGTCCTGGTTTCCTGCGACAACGCCTGCGAAATCTGGATCAACGGTCAATTTGCGGGCCGCAGCAGTGAGTGGGAGCAGCCGGCAAAGGTGAGCGCAGCCAATTTCCTCAAGACCGGCAACAACGTGATCGCCATTAAGGGGGCCAACAAAGGGGGGATCGCCGGCCTGGTGGCCCGGGTGGACACGGGCGGCAAGAATGCCAAAGTGCTCTCCGAGTCCGGAGCGGAATGGAAATTGACCGGTAAAGACCCCGGTGCGGGCTGGGAAAAGGAGGGTTTCAATGACAGCGCGTGGCCAAAGGCCGTGGTGACCGCCAAACTGGGCGATGCCCCCTGGGGCAATGTTTTCGGCGGCGGTGGCGGCGGAGCGCCTGCTGCGGCGCTGGCCGCGGACAAGCTCGAACTGCTTCCCGGCTTCAAAGCGGAACTGCTCTACACCGTGCCAAAGGGTGAGCAGGGCTCCTGGGTGAGCCTCACCAGTGACGACAAGGGACGCCTCATCGCCGGCGACCAGGAGGGCTCTCTTTTCCGCATCACCCTCAAAAACGGCGAGGAGCCGGCTGTGGAGGAACTGCAAACGAAGGTGAAGCAGGCGCAGGGGCTGCTCTATGCCAACAAGTCTCTCTATGTGACGCGCAACGGCGGCGCGAGCGGCCTCTATCGTCTGCGCGACACGAACGGCGACGACCAGTTCGACGAGGAAACGCTCCTGCGCCGGATCGACGGCGGCGGGGAGCACGGCCCGCACGGCGTCATCCTTTCCCCGGACGGCAAGAGTCTGCTCATCACCGGGGGCAATCACACCAAACTGCCGGCCCCCGAAAAGAGCCTCGTGCCAAAGCTGTGGGGCGAGGACTTCATCATCCCCCGCATGTGGGACGCGAACGGCCACGCGGCGAATATCTACGCGCCCGGCGGCTGGATTTGCCGCACGGACTTCGATGGCAAAGAGTGGACGCTCGTCAGCGCAGGCTACCGCAATGAATACGATATCGCCGTCAGCAAAAACGGCCAGATCTTCACCTACGACAGCGACATGGAGTGGGATATCGGCGCTCCCTGGTACCGGCCCACGCGCGCACTGGAGGCGATGCCGGGCAGTGAATTTGGATGGCGCTCAGGGTCTTCCAATACACCTGAATACTTCGTTGACAGTCTGCCTCCGGCCATCAACCTCGGGCCCGGAAGTCCCACGGGAGTGGAGTTCGGCACGGGGGCGAAGTTCCCCGCCAAATACCAGAACGCCCTCTACGTGTCCGACTGGACCTACGGCACCATGTATGCGCTCCACCTGAAACCGCAGGGCGCTTCCTGGGTGGCGGAGAAGGAGGAATTCGTGGCCGGCAAGCCGCTGCCCCTCACCGATATGGTCATCCGCAAGGAGGACGGCGCGATGTATTTCCTCATCGGCGGGCGCAAAACGCAGAGCGCGCTCTACCGCATCACGTGGACCGGCGGAGGCAGCACCGCTCCCGCTCCGGCCCCTGCGCTGACGCCGGAAATGCAGCAGCGCCGCGCGCTGGAGGCGATGCTTCCCGCTCCTGGCCCGGATGCCCTCGCGAAGGCCTGGCCGGTCATGGGCAATGCGGACCGCTGGCTGCGCTTTGCCGCCCGCGCCGTCGTGGAGTTTCTTCCCGTCGAATCCTGGAAGGCCAAGGCTCTCGCGGAAACACAGCCGGACGGCAGCATCAACGCACTGCTCGCTCTGGCCCGCGCCGGTGGAGACAACTACGAACGCGACGCCGCCGGCCAGTTGCACCCCGCCAAACAGGGGACCGACGGCGCCCGCCGCGAAATCTCTCCGCAGCAAACGGCGCTGCGTGACGAGATTCTGAAATCCCTCTCCCGTCTCAACTGGAGCAGCCTTTCGGAAAGCCAGCAGCTCGACCTGCTGCGTCTGCACACCGTCCTCTTCGCCCGCACCGGCAAACCCGATGCCGCAGCCTGCGCAACCATCCGCCAGAAATTCGAGCCTTACTTCCCTGCGAAGACCGACTCACTGAACCGCGGCCTGTGCGAACTCCTCGTCTTCCTCGACAGCCCGCAGGTGGTTTCCAAAACGGTGCAACTCCTCACCACGGCGAAGGACGACAACAATGAAATCGGCGAGGCGAAGGTCATGGCGCGTAATACAGAATACGCGAAAGCATCCGTGGACGCCCAGTCCTCCCGCCCCAACCGCCAGCAGATCGCCTACGGCTACGCGCTCCGCGCCGCGACGCAGGGATGGTCGCCGGAACTCCGCCGTCAGTATTTCCGCTGGTTCAATACCGCGCGGAAATTCCAGGGCGGTCACAGCCTGCGCGGGTTCATCGAGAACATTCGCAAGGACGCGCTCAAGCTCGTTCCGGACGACATGCGAAAGGAACTGGAGGGTGTCTCTGAGGAATTGAACGCCCCTTCCCTTGCCGACCTGCCCAAGCCGAAAGGTCCGGGCCGTTTGTGGAGCATCGATGATGTGGTGGCCCTCACTAAAGACGGGCTGAAGGGCCGCAGTTATGAAAACGGTCATCGCACCTTCCAGGCGGTGCTGTGCAGCAGTTGCCACCGCTACGGCAGCGAATTCGGCGGCGTGGGTCCGGACATCACCGGAGCCGGCAACCGCTACTCCATGCGCGATTTGCTGGAGAATATCGTCGATCCCAGCAAGGTGATCTCCGACCAGTATGAGTCCACCCTCATCGAAAAAGTGGACGGCAGCAGCATCGTGGGCCGCATAATCAAAGAGGAGGGCGACAAGATCTCCGTCGCGGAAAACCCGCTCCAGCCGAATCAACTCACCGTCCTCAGCCAGAGCGACGTAAAGACCCGCACGAAGTATCCCATCAGCGCCATGCCCCCGGGACTGCTCAATTCCCTGAACAAGGACGAAGTGCTGGACCTGATGGCCTTCCTCCTGAGCGGCGGGAATAAAGAGGACAAGGTCTTCAAGAACTAACGCCGAAAGACGTCTGCCGAATCGTCGCCGAAGGCTCCGGGAGCCGGTTTCCCTAACTGACACCGGCTCCCGCTTCATGGCCGCCGAAGGCTTTGGATTGCTGCAAGCATTGCAGCTCTGCTGTGGCCGCGTCCGTCCGTCAGAATCGCTCAGCCGGTGGAAAGCCGTCCGGTTTCGTGAGGCGGCGCGTGTTCACAGCGACCGGCCCGCGTGAAAGCGCGATAGCCCTCGCCGCAAAGCTGCAATGCTTGCAGCAGTCCGGGAGCCTTCGATTACGAATCGGAAATCCACTTCGCCATGGGCATTGCCAACAGTTGCCCAATCACCTGACAAACTGAAACTCCGGGAGCATCAGGATCATCCAGAGGACATCCTCCACGGCCTGGGCTGTGGGACGGGGGCCGAGGGTGGACGTTAGGAGATCGGCTTCCTCTTTCGTGGGAGAGCGGGTCAGGGCGCGGCGGCAGAGGTCGGTGGCCAGTTCCTGGGGGGTTCCCTTCCAGTTCTGGAAGATTCCTGCGGCACCCTGTTTCAGCAGGCCGGCGAGAATGTTTCCATTCGCAAGATCGATGGCTTCCAGCGTGGTCAGATTGTCGGGGCGCATGCTGACGATCTGCTCGCGGTTGGGCCGGCCGAGGGCGCGCATGAGGAGGTCCGAGACGACGACAGACGCGCGCACGGGGCCTCCACCGGTGCTTTGGCCGAGCGCGCTCCGCAAAG
This sequence comes from Verrucomicrobiales bacterium, assembly GCA_036262875.1. Lineage (GTDB taxonomy): Bacteria > Verrucomicrobiota > Verrucomicrobiia > Verrucomicrobiales > V1-33 > V1-33. The sequence continues at coordinate 3,889 of DATAIE010000767.1, read as the reverse complement.
CGTCGTTCACCCTGGCCCATACCGCGGGATTCGCGACTTCGGCAGCGGAGGCCCATGCGGCGCCGGGTTTGTCTTCAGAGGCCCACGACCATAATGCATCGCTGGAAACCGTTAGGAACGCCGTGCCGGTCTGGCGGATGCGGGCTTCAAAGAACAGACCCGCGGGATTCGGCCCGCTGCCTCCATTGGCGGCGATGAGCGTGAATGTATGCTCACCGGCCTTCATTTTCGGAAGGTTGACGGCACCCGGGGTCTCCCAGTTGTCGTGTTTGATCAAACGCTTCCCGTCGAGGAGAACCTGACAACTGTTGTCACAACTGACCACCGCCCGCCCGCCCGGGGAGGCCGCCGGCAGAGTCGCCTTGCGCCGGAAGACGACGGTTTCCCCCGCCGGGGCCGCTGTCGAGGCATCCGCCTTCGACCATATCCACTTGCCGGTCAGTTTCTCCACCGCCGCCGGCCTGCCGCGGGTCACGCTGTTATTGGAGGCCCCGGGAGCGGTGCCAGTGAGCCGCCACACGGCATCCACAAACTGCTCCGCCGTCAGCCGTCTCGCCAGCGGGCCGCGATAGGCATACTTCGTTTCCGACTCCTCCGGCCCGGGCACGGTGCGGGATTGATAAGCCTGCGATCCCGCGATGAACGCGATGAGTTTCTTTACATCGTAGTTGTTTTCCATGAACCACACGCTCAGCCAGTCCAGCAGGTCGGCGCTCCAGGGTTCAGCGTGCATGGCATCCACCGGATGCACGATGCCGCGGCCCATGAGCCGGTGCCAGATGCGGTTCACGATCGTACGGGTAAAGCGCCCGTTGTCCGGATGGGTCATCAGCGCCGCCAGTTGTTTGAGCCGCGCGGGCTGCGGCGCGGCGGTGTCGATGGTACCGAGTTCGGGGAAAATCCAGCCGGCCTTCGCCGTGCGGCCGGTGGCCTTGTCACAGCGGTAAATCTCCAGCGGGTGATCCGAATACACCGCCGCGAGGGCATAGGCATCATCGAGTTTCCACCGGTCGATGAAGCTGTCGTGGCATGAAGCGCACTTCATATTGATGCCGAGAAACACCTGCGAAATGGACTGCGAAAACTGAATCTCGCGCACCTGGCTTGCATTGACACTGCCGCGCCACTGGATGCCGTTGATGAATCCCGCGGACTCAGCGGACGGCGGGGCCAGCAGCTCCGTGGCGAATTGATTGTAGGGCGTGTTGTTCAGCAGGGATTTGTAAAGCCAGGCGGTGATTTGCCTGCGCCCGCCATCGATGTAGCCGGTGCCCTGATAGTCGTTCCGCAGCAGATCATTCCAAAACGAAAGCCAGTGCTCCGTGTATTCCACGTCCTGCGCGAGGGTCTGCGCAATGAGGCGCGCGCGTTTGTCCGGCGCACGATCCGCGACAAACGCGACCACGCTTTCCGGCTCGGGCAGCAGGCCGATGACATCCAGCGAGAGACGACGGAAAAACGCCGCATCCTCCACGGGCTGAGGGCGCGCCACCTTATGCTCCGCGAGGTAGCGGTCGATGATGCGATCCACGGGATGATCCCGTCCGTCTGTCACCGCCGGCAGTTCCACCCGGCGCGGCTTCAGCGGCGGTTCCCATCCGCTTTTTCCGAAACTGAACCCCTCCTCCCACGTCATGCCCTCCGCGATCCATGCGCGCAGCACCGCGATCTTCGCCGCCGGCACGCGCTCGCCTTTGGGCGGCATCTGTTCGTCCTTGTCCGTGGATACGAGCAGTTTCAGCAACAGCGCACTGTCCGGTTTTCCCGGCTCCGCCACCTTGCCATTCTCCGAGCCTGCGAGCAGTTCCGCGCGCGTGTTCATGGAGAAGCCGCCCTTCTTTTTGTCCCCGAGATGACAATCTGCGCAGTGCTGCTTCAAAATGGGCACCACTTCGTGAGCGAAATCCACCGCTCCCCGCACCGGCAGGGCCAAAAGGAAAAGCACCGGCACAGCCGGAGGGAAAAGACGGGACATGGGCATGCCGCCACCTTGTATAATCGGCGGCCCGCCGCCAACGAAAACCCGCCCTTCTTTCCGTGGCATCCGCTGGATACCGGCCCGCAAAATCTCAGGGCTGCCTCAGCCGGTAAAACGTCCTCCCGGGCACATCGATCACCGGTGCCGGGCTCGGCAGGTCCGGGCGGCTCACCCAGGTGGCGGGGTCCAGACTGGTGCTGGTCTCCAGCATCCAGGCGGGATCGGTCCAGTAGATATAGGAACCCGCCGGTGATTTCCCCACCCCCCAGACGCCAGTGCTGGGCGCGGAAAAAGATGCCGAGAGAGCCGCGTCCAGTACGCAGTCACTCGAATCCACCGAATTCTGATGCACCTCGATGGCGAGGACATTGAGCGCCGGAGCGGCATTGAGAACCGGAAGGCCCGCCCCGCTCAGCGTGAGGGTATCAAAGCTGATCTCCGCCGCGCCATCCCGGAACCGGCTGGACAGTTGATTGTAGTAAAGGCTGCCGCCCACGTTGGTTCCCGGATCGAGTCCCCAGGAGGTGGGGCTCACACGCGTGCCATTGATATAGACGGAGGCCCCGTCGTCCGCCTGCACATCCAGTTTCAGAGACTGGATCTGCGCCGGATTCGCCACCGTGAAGGTCTTACGGAAGTAAACGGTCACGGGACGCTCCGTGATCAGCGTGGTCAGCGTCTGGAGTGATCCGGTGGCCCCGATGTTGCCCCAGCCGATGGGAGCCGTCTTATTTTGATTCCAGGGAGAGGCTTCCGTGAAAAGCGGATTCGTCCAGGTGCGGCTGGAGGCATCGAGGGATGGCCAGGGCGTGGCGGTGGTCCAGCCGCCGGGGGTCACCGTGGAGTGGTAGCTCCAGCCGGCGGCGTTTTTCGCAACGAGCGTGAGGTCCACCGGTGGCGGACCGGCGGCCGGAAAGTAGAGAAGCTGCGAACCGGTCACGGCTCCATGCACGGGGGTATTCAGACTCACGGCGACGACGCCATGATTGTTAGGCACCGGGAGCGGAACGGTGAAGGTCTTCAACGTTTCGCCGGGCTGCCACGTGAGGGAACCGGAGGCAATCGCGGTCTCGCTTTCCGCCTCGGGTGCGGTCTTCCCCGCCACACTCCAGTTCACGGATACCGGCGAGGAGCAAAAGGTGCTCAGCCTTACCGTGAAGGTGCCGGGCCATGCCGGATAAGTGTCCTGACGTTTGATGACCGGAAAATCGATTCCCACGTCGGAACCGGACACGGGCATGAAGGTGGCAAGCATCGCGCCGTCCGTGGCCGGATCCCAGAGGCTGTTGCCGGTATCCTCGGCACCGTTTTGCGCGGCGAGATCGCCTGCTTTGGAGACCTTGGAATTCACCAGCGTGAACCGCTGATTTTGATAGTCGAAACGGCTGAAGTCGATGGCCCAGGTATCGTGGAACAGATTGTAGAGGCAGAAGGAATCCCGCACGGTCATGTCTCCGTCATACTGACTGGTGCCCGTGCCGTTGGTGCCGGAATTGTTGCCGTAGTTGTCTCCGTAACGCGCCCCGACCATACAGCCGGTGACGAGTGTGCGCTGCAGCAGGGAATGCGGGCCGCCGTAGCCGCATTCCATCCCCTGCCCCGAATTGAAATGGACACCGTCGATGGACTGCGGAATACGGTTCACGCCGGAGTTGGATATGGCCTCGTGCACACAGTTCTCGAACCAGCAGTTGCGGCAGGTCACGGTGCCGTCGCCGTCCCCGCCGGTATCGATGCCATCGTCCTTCGTCCAGCCGACGAGGCATTTGTCGAGCGTGAAGGTATTGCCACGCGGCACCAGGTAGATGCCGTCGTTGTCCGCGTCGGTGAATCCCTCGCCATCCACGTCGAGGCCAGGCTCGGTCATTTCCAGAATGGCCACGGCCTTGAAAGCGAAGAGCGGGCAGTTTT
>DATAIE010000766.1:0-1655 GCA_036262875.1 Verrucomicrobiales bacterium | reverse complement strand
GGTCGCGTCCGCCGTGGCATGGATTCCCTCGCTAAGCGACGCGGCCCAGCCCCTGTGGAACGGTGACTACCCGGAGGTCGCCCCCCCGGTCAATATGGCCATCGCCGCCACTGGCGGCCTGCTCGCCGCATGGGTCGGCTGGGCCGTGGATTCGTGGAAAAAGCGCACTTTGCTCCTGGTCGCAGCTTTGGCCCTGACCGCCACCCAGGCAATGCTTACCGCCCAAAAACTGGCCATCGGCTGGGAGCCGTTCTCTCTCGCGGCTTCTGTGACTGCCGGGCTTCTCACCGCCGCCGTCCTCACTCCGCGCGGCGCCGGAGTCGAGCGCTGGTTCCATGGTCGCCTGGGGCACGTGCCGCTTCAGCGGATAGTCATGGCCCAAAGCGTGGACTTCCTTCTCCCCGATCAGCGGGAAGCCGCCGTGCTCACCTGCCGGATGCTGAACGAAGCGGCGCTCCGCGAACAGATGCCCGCCCGGGAATTCCTTCGCCTCATGGAGGCTTTTCGCCAGACGGCATCGCGGGTCCTTCTCGACCACGGCGCGCTTCTCGATGCGCCGGAATCCGGTGCCGTGCGCGCGTTTTTCGGGTTGCCTCTGGCCATGGAAAATCACGCCGACCGCGCCTCCATTGCAGGTCTTGCTCTGCTGGAGGAGATGAGACAGTTCGCTGTCGATCAGACACACCGCGACCGCGATCCCATCGAATGCGGCTGCGGCATTACCTGCGGCACGCTCACTGCCGGTGTCTCCGGCGAAACCTACAGCGCTGCAGGGGACGCGGTGGAACAAAGCCGCTGGCTCGCCGCGCTGAATACGGATTATTCCACGCATATCCTCACGGACGGAGCCACCCACCGCATCGCTGAGAACACCGAGGACCGCCCGCTGGAAATCCTCAATCCCCCCGAAGGCGCCGCCGTCGAGGTGTTCCACCTGCTCGGCTGCCGCGGGGGCCTCTCAAAGGAGGCGCTTACCCGCCGCGACGCCTTCCGCGATGCCATCATCCTGCTGCGCGCGGGTCACGCCGCCGATGCCCTGAACCGCTTTGGCGACGCCCGCATGGGACTCCTTCACGAAGACGCCGCGCTGGAACGCTTTGTCTCGCAGGCCGAGGAACAATCCGCCAGGGATACCCGGAAGCCGCCGCCTCCCGCCCGTCCACGCGCCCGCTTTTCTCCCCGCAGAGTTCACCGCCCGTGACCAAGGTCGACTACCCTGACGAAATCCGCGCGCTCATCCTGCAACTCAAGCGCCTGCCAGGCATCGGGCCGCGCAGCGCGGAACGCATCGCCCTCTGGCTGCTCCGTTCGGCGCAGAATCCCTCCGCCGCACTCGCCGCAGCCCTGACCTCCGCCGCGGAGCAGGTGATGCTTTGTCCCGTATGCGGTTTCTTCGCCAGCAGCGCCACCGGCTGCGTCCTCTGCAACGACCTCACCCGTGACGGCAACCTTCTTTGTGTCGTGGAGCAAAGCACCGATATCCTTCCTCTCGAACGGACGGGTGCCTATCATGGTTACTATCATGTGCTGCACGGTCGCATCAGCCCGCTGGACAATATCGGCCCGGAGGAACTCCGCATCGGTCAACTCCTGGGCCGTCTCCAAGAGGGCCACGTGCACGAACTCATCCTCGCCACCGGCAGCGACGTGGAAGG
>DATAIE010000765.1:0-4081 GCA_036262875.1 Verrucomicrobiales bacterium | reverse complement strand
CGCCACGGTCGCCGTGAGATCCATGTCGAAGCTGAGGTCGGAACTGTTGTTCGCGTTTTGGTGCACCTCTACGGCGATAACATTCGTGCCGTTGACCAGCGCCGAGACCGGCAGCGTGATCGGGAAGTAAGTCGTCTCATCCGTGCCGGACACCGCAGTGGAGGCACCCGTCAGATAGTTGACCTCGAACGTGGGCATATTACTGCGGGCCACTTCCTGGCCGTTGAGATAAATGAGGGCGCCGTCGTCGCGCTCCAAAGTCGCCGCCAGACTGAACACCTGGCTCACATCCGCGATCGTAAACGTCCGGCGAAAATAGTAGGTGATGAACTTGCTGGAACTGACGGTGCCGTCCGGGCCCTGCTGAAGCACCGTGACCGGAGCGTCGCCATAACCAAACTCAGCCGGACCGGAGGACCATGGTTCGGGTTCCACATAGTTCACCTCTTTCCACGCAGTGCCCAGGTCCGTGCCCTTGTCCCAGTAGCTCCATACCGCACCGCGGGAAATCAATTCGGTATTCGAGAAGGCCAGGGCATTCACGGCCACGGGAGCGGAAACGGTCGTGCCGCCGTCGTTGTCCGTGGCTTCCACCGTGAGAGTCAGAGGACCGGCGCTGATGGATGGAATCGTGAAGAGATAGGGTTCGCCGGTGACTTCGCCCTCTTTCACTCCGTTGCAGTAGAAGGCGACTTTGGTGATGTATCCATCCGTATCCGACGCCGAAGCGAGAACGGTGAGAGAGGACGCCGGAACGGAGGTCCCGGCGGCAGGGGAAATAACGACAGCCTGCGGCGGAATGTTGTTGGGATTGAAGACCTGTACACTCACCGGAGCCGAGGTCGCCGTGGCACCGGAGTCGTCTGTCGCCACCGCCGTGAGCAGATAGGTACCGGACAGGGCGGGCATCCAGTCGAACGCGTAAGGCGCCGAGGTATCTTCACCCACTTTTGTGCTGCCGGCGAAGAACTCCACCTTTGTCACCGCACTGTTGTCCGTCGCATCCGCCGTGATCGTGACGGGACCAGGCATCTGAATGGAAGCGCCGTTCGCCGGAGCGGTGAGGGTGACCACGGGAGCGGGCTGATTGAGTTGCACCGCAACATCATCGATTCCAAGAATCTGTTCCGGGCTGGTCACCGCATTATCGTCCACCCAGCGAAAACGAAGAAGCGCTCCGCTCGTCCAGGGAGTCGCGAGATTCACGATCGTAAGCGGCACCGTCGTGGTGCCCGCGGTGCTCGGAATGACAACGCCCCCCGGGCCGGACACGCTGGGATTCAAGGCGGAGACATTCGTCCACGGCCCGCTTCCGAGGCTGTAGAAGAGCCAGTAGCCCGGCAGTTCATTGGCGGTCGCGGGAGCGGTGAATCTCCGGATGAGATAACTAAGCGCGACGTCATTGAGATCCGTGCCCGTGTTGTTGGTCAGAGTCAGTTGGAGGATGACACCGGACCCGCCCGTGGGCGAGGTTCCCAATGCCCGGTCCAGGTCCGTATCGGTCACCCCGATGTTAAAACCGTTAGTGTTGCTGGCGGAATTCAGCGCGGCGGGCATGAGGGTCAGTGCCGTGGTGGCGGTGCCCCCGCTCATGTTTCCGGTCCCCGTCGTCAAAACGCCCAGGGCATCGGTCCAGGTGGTGCTGCTTCCACCCAGTGCGCCGACAAACGACCAGCCGGAAGGTGTGACCGTGGAAGCCGGAGGAGTAACTCCGAGACCATTGAAGGTCTGAAAATACCGGCTGCCCGTGAAACTCACCACGTCGGCCGCGCCGAGCGCGGTGATCCCAACCGCCGCCGAGGTGGTAGTGGACCCAAAATTGTCAGTGGCTACCGCCGTCAGCGAATAGGTGCCCGGGGAGGCGGGCGTCCAGTTAAAGGCATAGGGAGCAGTGGTGTCCTCGCCCACCTTTGTCCCGCCGGCAAAAAACTCCACCTTCGTTACGGCCCCGTCGTCCGTGGCGTCCGCCGTCATGGGCACCACTGCCGATGGCGCAAACAGGCTCCCGGCGGCGGGAGCGGTGAGAGTCACCACCGGCGGCGGCTGCGAAACCTGAATCGAAACATTGTCCAGCCCCACGATCTGATCCGGCGAGGTATTGGTCGCGTTATCATCCACCCAGCGGAGGCGGAGCGTCGACCCGCTGGTCCACGGAGTATTGAGACCCACGGAGGTCGCCGGAACCGTGGTGACGCCGGTCGTGTTCGGAACGATGACACCGGCGGGACCCGCCACTGTGGGATTCAGGGCCGGCACGTTGACCCAGCCGGCCCCGTTCACATTATAAAACAGCCAGAAGCCGGGGAGTTCGTTGGCGGTCGCCGGGGCTGTAAAACGGCGGATCAGGTAACTCACCTGGATGGCATTGACGGTCGCCCCGGTCCCGTTGGTGAGGGAGAGTTCCAGAGCCACTCCGGATCCGGTGGTGGGCGCACCACCCAGGGCCCGGTCCGCGGTGGAGGTGCTGAGCGCGTAGTTGAACCCGGCCGTATTGCTGTTAGTGGCAAACGTGGTTGCCGGTGAAAGGACGTTATTCTGGGTTCCCCCCGTCATGTTTCCCGTGCCGGTGGTGAGCACCCCGACGGCATTGGACCAGGTATTGGCATCGCCGCCGAGCGCTCCCCAAAAGCCCCAGCCGACGGGAGGCGCCGTGCCCGTCCCCATCCCGTCAAAGTTTTCAACGTAGCCTCCGCCCGTCAGACTGACTTGAGCGGAAAGAGGCAGAACAGAGAGAAGAAACAAAGCCGCGAAGGGCCGGAAGCATAGGCGGTTCATGGGTGCTAAGGGGAAGGCTTTTGATCAGACGAGGGGAAATGGTTATGGCGGGCGGGCCTCGAGGCTCGCCAGGCTGCCAAGCGTGCGGAGGTTTTGACGTGCCTCTTCCGCGAGACGGCTCATGGCATTGGAACCGCGGACGGCATCCGGCAGAGAATCGAGATGGGCTATCAGTTGCTTCCATTCTTTCCGGGCGTCTTCGATCCGGCCCGCTGCTGTCAGGATCCCGGCATGTTTGGCCATCCACGGCTCGGGACGCGCCGAAATACTTCGCAGAGACTCCACACGCGCCAGGGCGGCATCGAACCGTTTCAGGGAAACCTCCATTTCCAGCGCCCGCTGAGCGAGCGACGGAATATTCCCAAGGACCTTCAACCCCCGCTCAAGAACGGAGAGCGCTTCCTCCGCGCCGCCGGAGGCGGAGAGAGCGGCAGCCACCTCCTGGAAAAGATCCGGTTCCGGGGCGGTAGCGCTCTTCAGCGCTTCCCGGTAGGCTGCCACTGCATCCTTTGCCAGCCCCGCTCCCGCCAGTGCCCGGGCGCGGTAAAGCAGCGCCGGAGGATCGCCGGGAAAGCGGTTCAAAAAACGCTCCAGCGCCTCGCGGGCCTCCGCAGGCCGCTGGAGGGCCAGAAGAGTCAGGCCGCGCAGTTTATCGGTGGGGAATTTTCCGGGTGCGAGGCGATCCAGCGCCGCAAGCGCTGTCAGCGACTCTCCGTAATTCCCGTTTTGATAGAGAATCTCAGCCAGTTGCAGCCGGAGAGAACCGTCGCCGGGACTTTTTTCTGCAGCCGCTTTCAATTCCCCGATTCGCTCACTCAGATCCCCGTGGGCCTTTGCCTCTGCCGTAAAAAATACCGTCCCACAAATCGTCAGCCGGATGGACTGCATGGCGAAATAATGCCATTTCACAGTCGTGCCGCCGCGATTTCCAAAGCAATAGGCCATGTTACGATAATTTCACTTGGTTGCGCAGGAGGACCTGCCAGAGTGAGTTTGAATCCAGAAATTACTAACTTTACTAAATATTTTTGGTTTTAATTTTCACGTTAGAACAATCCTTTCTGCCACCGTTTGAGAATTAGGACAGAAAAAAAGAATCATGAATGCGAGAAAATTTATCGCGCTTGCCGCCCTCGTCGGCCTGTTCACCTCCCCTTCCCTGCCGGCCTGTCCCTGGTGTAAAAAGTACGGCGTAAAGGAAACGGTATCGGCGGGCGAGGCGGACCCCGGCGGAAAGTTCTTCGGAACGGTACCGCCTGCGGAGAAGACGCGGCACTATTATGTCGCCGCGGAGCCGGTTCTGTGG
>DATAIE010000764.1:0-3426 GCA_036262875.1 Verrucomicrobiales bacterium | reverse complement strand
AAACTGCGCGAGTTTTTTCACGAATGGCTCTCCTTTGACGAAGCGGCGGAAATCAACAAAGACCGTGAAGCCTGGCCTGACTTTGATGAAGCGGTCATCGCCGATCTGCGCACGTCGCTCGATGCTTTTGTGGAGGGAGTGGTGTGGAGCGAAACATCGGACTACCGGCAACTGCTGCTTTCAGATCAACTCCTGCTGAATCCGCGGCTGGCTAAATTCTACGGAGCCGCCGCACCGTCGGAGGATAAGTTTGTGCCGGTGAAGTTCGATCCCTCCCAGCGCGCGGGGGTCTTTACCCATCCCTATTTGCTGGCCGCCTTCGCTCATCAAAAGGCCACGGCGCCCATCAAACGCGGCGTCTTCCTCACCCGCAACATCATGGGGCGGTTTCTCAAGCCGCCGCCCATGGCCATCGCTTTCGAAGACGAGAAGTTCGATCCCAACCTAACGATGCGGCAGAAGGTGACGGAACTCACCAAGAACGCCAACTGCATGGGCTGCCACGGGACGATCAATCCGCTTGGCTTCAGCCTGGAAAACTACGACGCCGTCGGCCGTTGGCGCACGACGGAAAAGGATAAGCCCATCGACTCCGTGGCGGAGTACACCACCGTGGACGGTGAGGTGATCAAACTCAAAGGCGCACGCGATCTTGCCAGCCACGCCTCCGGGAACCGCGATGCCCAGCGCGGCTTTGTGCGTCAACTGTTTCAGCACGCCGTGAAGCAGCCGCCCGCCGCCTACGGTGCCGATACTCTGTCCCGGCTGCACGAGGGATTTACGAAATCCGGTTTTCACATGCGCTCGCTTCTCGTGGAGATCGCAGTGACCGCGGCGCAGATCCATCTGACAGCGCCACAGGCGGCAACACCTGCACCGGCAACACCTCCGGCCCCGGCTCCCGCAATGCCGGTGCCCGGAAAGTAGGAGTTTCTGGCATCCGGCATCCATTGCGGCGGTGCCGGAGAAGGTTATGAAGGGACATGTCTTTCCTGCGTCCCGCTACAGCCATTCTTTTCACCTGTGTTTCCACGACCCGTGCTCAGACCATGCTCACTCCCGCCTCCTCCCTGGAGGCTGAGATCGCCAAAGGCACGAAGCACCTCGTTCTCGGCAGTGGAGTCTACTACATGGAAAAGCCCGCCGTCCTGGACGCCAGGGCCTCGGGCCTGACGATCGAAGCGGCGCCGGGCCAAACGGTGATCCTGAACGGCGGCAGGAAACTCGCGCTCGACTGGAAGCCATCCACCCGTGGCACCCCGGGAATTTTTGAAGCAACCGTCCCTGCGGATATCAAGGAGATCGATTCGCTCTGGATCGACGGCAGGCTTCAGCACCTCGCGCGCTTTCCCAATTTTGATCCAAACGCCCGGTATCTCGGCGGAGGTTCCGCGGAAGCCCTCTCGCCACAACGCGCGATGCGCTGGAAACATCCCGCCGGCGCCTGGGTCCACGGCCTGCACCTCAACGACTGGGGCGGCGTGCATGACCGCATTGAGTCGGTTTCGCCGGACGGCGCAGTCAAGCTGGAAGGCGGCTGGGGCAACAACCGCGGCACGCGTGTGCATGCGAGGGAGCGCTTTGTGGAGGGCATTTTTGAGGAACTCGATGCGCCCGGTGAATGGTTCTTCGATGCAGAAGCGCACACGCTCTTTGTCATCCTGGGGAAAGGCGTGGAGCTTTCAAAAGCAACGGTCACGGTCTCACGCACGGAGTCGCTGATCGAACTGCGCGGCACGAAAGAGGCCCCTGTTACGAACATCACGCTGCGCGGACTCACCTTCACCGGCACGGCGCGCACGTTTATGAAAACGCGGGAGCCGCTTCTGCGCAGCGACTGGATGATTTACCGCGGCGGAGTGGTTTTTCTCAACCGCACGCAGAATGTCAGGATCGAAAACTGTGATTTTCAGAGTGTCGGCGGCAACGGTGTCTTCTTCAGCGGAGCGAATACGAAAGGGATAGTCAACGGCTGCCATTTCGCAGACAGCGGCGCGGGCGGCGTTTGTTTCGCGGGGGAGCCCAAAGCCGTGCGCAATCCGCTTTCGCACTACAACGAGCGCCTGAAGCTTTCACAGATCGATCTGACTCCCGGGCCGCTCACAGACGACTATCCCATGGAATGTGAGGTCAGCGACTGCCTCATGGAAAATCTCGGTCTGGTGGAAAAGCAGACTTCCGGCGTCACGATTCACATGTCCCGCCGCATCGCGGTGAAGCACTGCACCATGCATCACCTGCCCCGCGCCGCGATCAATATTGGCGACGGCTGCTGGGGCGGCCACGTGATCGACGGATGCGACCTTTTCGATACCGTGCGTGAAAGCGGGGACCACGGCTCATTCAACAGTTGGGGCCGTGACCGCTGGTGGGAATTGAATCTGGAAGGCAAACCCTGGCGCGATGAACTCGCCAAATTGGACGCCATGGAAACCACTGTCCTGCGCAACAGCCGCTGGCTCTGCGAACACGGCTGGGACATCGACCTCGACGACGGCAGTTCCAATTACCTTATCGAAAACAACCTCTGCCTGGATGGCGGGCTCAAACTGCGGGAGGGTTACTTCCGTGTGGTGAGAAACAATCTCATCGTGAAAAACGGGTTTCACTTTCATGTGTGGCCGGTCAACAATCGTGATACAGTGACCGGAAATCTCACTACCGGTGGATACACAGGAAATGTGCAGCTCCCCGCCGGCTGGGGCGCAGGCTGTGACTACAACTTCGTGCATCACACCGGCGAACCGGTGGGGCCCGCTGTCAAAATGCAGCAGGTGAGCGGCTTCGACAAACACTCCATTCAGGGCGATGCTAAATTCAAGGATGCCGCGCATTCCGACTGGACGCTGGCCACGGACTCGCCGGCTCTGACCATCGGCTATAAACCGTTCCCGCTCGATTCCTTCGGCGTGCAGAACGGAAGGCTCAAGCCCGCCGCTCAGGCGGCCTTCGCCGCTTTCACCGCCACTTCCAAACAGGCTGCCGCCGGCCCGCGTGACGAAACCGTGCGTGACTTCATGGGCGGCAAAGTCAAAAACCTGACGGGTGAAAAGTCACGGCTCGGCCTGTATTCCTCCAGCGGCGTCCTCGTGGTGGAGGCTCCCGCCGGCAGTGCCCTGCAAATCGCTCACGCCATTCCCGGCGATGTCATCCTCGCGTGGGACAAAGACCCGGTGCCGGACTGGACCTCCCTGGCAAAACTCTCCGCCGTTACCGCTTCGCCGACCATCATCACCGTTTGGCGTGATTTCGCGAAACTCATGCTCTGGCGTTAGAGCGGTCTCCGGTCAGTGAACCGTTGCCCGGCATGGCCGGAGGCTTTTGAGTGCGGCGCTGTGCGCCGCTTTCGGCGCGGACTGCCGGGGGGAGCCCTCTCGTAATACTCCCGTCAATAAGGTCTCCTCAACTTCGGCAGAATGAGATAAG
>DATAIE010000763.1:0-8635 GCA_036262875.1 Verrucomicrobiales bacterium | reverse complement strand
CACGGAATGGGCGGACGAGCTGGTGGGCGGCATCCTGGGGGCCGGCCCTGCGCGTCTGGATGCCGCAGCCAAAACAGGCGTGCCCTCCATCGTGACACCCGGTTGTCTCGACATGGTGAATTTTGGCGAGCCGCAGACGGTGCCTGACAAATTCAAGGGCCGCACCTTCTACCATCACAATCCGCAGGTGACCCTCATGCGCACGAATGCAGAAGAGTGTGCGGTGCTCGGAAAGATCATTGCGGAGAAAACGAACGCCTGCACCGGCCCTGTCACGGTGCTGCTGCCGCTGAAGGCCATCAGCATCATCAGCGCAGAGGGACAGCCGTTCCACGATCCGGCGGCGGATGCCGCGCTTTTCAATGCCATCCGCACGCATCTGAAGCCGGGCATTCCCGTCAAGGAACTCGACTGCGCCATCAATGATCCGGCCTTTGCCGCGGCCTGTGCGGAAACGCTTCTCGCTCAACTGAAATCCTGATGCGCGCACTCATCTTCGACTTCGACGGGCTCATCGTCGACACAGAGTCCGCCATCTATGAAGCCTGGCGCGAGCTTTATCTCGACCATGGTCACGACCTGCCGCTGCCTGTCTACGTGCAGTGTGTGGGCAGCACCTTCAGCCAGTATGATCCCATGGCGGCGCTGGAATCCCTGACCGGCAAACCGGTAAACTGGGATGACGTGCTGCCGCGCAAAGACGCGCGCATCCGCGAACTCCAGCGGGAGCTGGATACTCTGCCTGGCATCCGCCCGCTGCTGCTGGAGGCTGCCAGCCGCGGAATCCCGTGCGCCATCGCCAGCAGCAGCCAGCGCACCCACGTCCAGGGCTGGCTGGAGCGCACGGGCATTCTCGATGCCTTCACACTGATCCGCACGCGCGACGATGTGGAGCGAGCGAAGCCGGCGCCCGATCTCTTCCTCGCGGCGGCTCACGGGCTGGGGCTCAGTCCCGCGGAGACGCTCATTCTGGAGGACTCCGCGAACGGTCTGCGCGCGGCGCGGGCCGCGGGTGCTCCCTGTGTGATCGTGCCGTCGCCGGTCACCCGGGGCTCGGACTTTACCGGAGCGCACGCCGTTATCGATACGCTCGGCAACATGTCGCTCGACGGGCTGGGTGCTCTTCACAGCCTCTTACCGGAGGTTTGACGGGCATTCACAAACGGCGGAGCAGCGGTGCTCCGTGCCCGTCCGCTGCGAGTTTGAACTTTTTGTGTAAGGGATACGGGAAAACGGCGAATATTACAGAACGTCCCCGCATCCTCGAATCAAGACTTTCCCTCTCATGAAACACCGCACCCGTCTCTACTCCGCCGCGCTCCTTTTGAGCGCCACTCCGCTTCTCACCGTTTCCTGCGGCAAGAAGGAAGAACCCGGCGCGCAAGCCGGCGCCACCTCCGGCAATAAAGCGGAGGTCATCTCAGCCGGCTCACCGGCCCCGGTTTCCGTCTCCACGTGGGGATTTGCCGCCCGCCTGCCAAAGAGCACGGAGGGCTTCACCGCGGTATACCGGCTTGGCGATCTGGTGACAGGGCTCAAGAACAGCGGCTTCCTCAAAAAGGTGTTCTCCATGCCGGCGGTCGCGAAAGAGATCAGCATGGATAAGATCGAGACGGCATGGGACAACAATGCCGACTTGAAGGAGGCCGCCTCGCTTTTCCAAAAGGAGGTCGTGGTGGCGATGCCGGAGGGATTCACGGAGAACGTGCTGAAATTCGCGAAGCTGCTGGCGCCCGTACCGAAGGGCTTCGCGGCAGCAGCCGAATTCAACGCCGCTGAACTTCAAAAGGCTGCGGGAACTCCAGGGAATCGTTCATTTTCACAGAAGTCGGCTTGGGATGGAGTCGTGGAGGAATATCAGAAGCCTGAAACCATCGCGTTTGCGGTCGGAGTGGTGGCGGACGCAGATGTACCGCCCCTCCTCATCGCCCTGAATGCGGGCAGCGCCCGTACGGCAATCGACGACAAATTGAAATCCGCGATGGCCGCGCTTCCGCCGGAAGCCGCGAAGATGCTGGAGCCCGGCTCCTTCAAGGTCGACGGCAAATACGAATTCCAGACACTCAAACTCACAGCCTCCAAAGCCATGCCGCCTGAAGCGGCGGAGGGTGTGAAAGCACAACTGGGGCAGCTCCTCGGTGATCCCGCCAAAGGCGCAGCCGCCGCGGAGAAGCTGCTCGCCAAGACCGTGGAGTTTTCGTGGGGCTGGGTGGACGACACCCTCGTGCTGGCCATCGGCAAAGATCACAGTCATGTGAAGATGGTGGCAGCGTCGGAGGGAGTATTGAGTCTTCCCGAACTCTCGAGCCGTGCGGCGGCATGGCAGGGGAAGAGCCCGGTGAGTCTGAGCTATAGCAGCCTGAAGACGAACCAGGCTGTCGCGGATGCGCTGCGCGGGCTCAAAGAAACGATTTTTGTCATGATGCAGTCGGGGGCCGGAACCTCCCCGATTCCTCTCGGCGGCCTCATCGCGGACCTCAAGAAGCTCAGCGCCCGCGCTGATGAACTGTGGCCGCTCAAAGTCACGGCTTCAGCAGCGGCGGCGTGGTGGGACGGCGGACTGCATGTGGAGTCCTTCGGTGGATTCGTCACAGATGCCTATGACTCCTCCAAACCTCTGACGTATGGATCGCTCGCCGGACCGGCAACTGTGCTGCTCTCGGAAGGCCGCGTAAATGAAGCCGCCAGTAACAAAGCTTTCGCCTTCCTTGAGGAGGCAGCAGGCACCCTGTGGACCAGTTTCCAAACGAACATCAAACCGAACCTGCCTCCCGATGCGCAGACGGGTGTGAGCATGGGAGAATCCGTGCTGCCCCTCGTGAAGGAAACCTGGAAGAATCTGCAAATCTTCCGCTCAGCCCTCGGCAGCGAAAGCGCACTGCTGGTGAATCTCGACGGCACAATGCCGCCGCTGCCTAACGTGCCGGAGGAGTTGAAATCGATGAAGTTTCCGCGGATTCTCGCGGTGAGCGATCTGAAGGACAGGGCAAAGCTGGGCGAGGCATGGAGCGGTTTCTCCAAGGTCTTCGAAGCACTGACGGCACTCACGACGGGAGCGAAAGGAACACCGGAGCCAGTGGAAAAGAAGGAGGGCGCCCTTACCCTCTGGGGTCTGCCGCTTCCGAACGATCAAGGCGATCTCTGGCCGCACACAGCCGTCTCGGGCACGCGCTTTTACATCGGAACATCCCCCCCATTCACCAAAGAAATCTCCGCGAAAACTCCTGCACCTTCCGGCCCGCCCTCCGGATCGCATGTGCACGTGAACCTCAAAGCCGTCTGGGATTTTGCCGCTACCGCGATCAGCCTCTCTCCGGCTCAACCGGAACAGAAGCAGCACATGACAGATGCCTTCCAACTCCTCAGTGTGTTCGACCAGTTCGATGCCCGCGCCGGGGATGACAAGGGAGACACGCACATCCAACTCTTCATCGGCGTCAAGGATCTGAAGTGAGCCTCCGGCAGGATTGAACGGTTCCTTCCAAAGAGCGGTGGAGATCATCTCCGCCGCTCTTTCTTTTGTATCAATGGGGCTTCCCTGCTTCTATCATTACGTCATCGTCTTTTGCGCGGTCTTTTAAGTTCTTCAACTGGCCGATGTCGTCGTTCAAATCCACTCCAACACACCAGAGGCGTTGCCCTGCTTTCTGATAGCGGACCGGCTTTCCGTCGAAGGGATCGACAGGGATGGCGGAAAGACATTGCGGCACCAACTGTTCGAGCCGGTCCGGCAGGGTGCCGCCATGATCCAACTGCCAGACACAAAGAGCGAGGCTGACTTTGGCAAGGCGGCTGATCGCGGCAGCCTTGTAAAAGTGTTTGCTCCAGAATTGACGAACCTCAAATTCGGCCTGTGCCTGCTTGAGAAGGATCCCGGAGAAGAAGGACTGTGGTTGAGGAGCGGTTTCCTGACTGCGCGCCCAGGTTGACCGATCGGTTTCGAGTGTTGCCTTCGCATAGCGGAGGAAATTGCGATCGTGTTCCTGCCAGTCGATCTTCGCTATTTCTTGAAGTTGCGCCTGCATGGCCGCGGGAGGGTCCTTCAGCACTTCCAAAACTCTTTCCTCCCAATTGGTGAGGGTATCCACGATCCCCTTCACAGGCTCCGGATCACCGTCCTTCACCTTCTTGAACGCCTTATTCCATTCAACGCCCGTTTCGTCGACTAACTGAAGCCCCGCGAGCAGTTTTTTGAGAGGCTCACCGCCGGAGCGGGCCGTTTCAAAAGATTCGAGAAGGCTGTGCATTTCTGCTCGAATCGCTCCGCCGAAGACATCGTTGTGAATTGCCAGCGGTTCGTAACCGGCCGCCAACGGACGAATGCGCTTTTGGTTCGAAGTCTGCCGAATCAACTGCGGGATAATCGCTGCATCCTGCCAGACGGACCCGACAGACATCATAACCAGCGACGTTGATTCCGCCGACTCCATCATCCGCCTGTGAAATCTGCTGAGGCGAATGAGATCAGAGGTGGCGGCCCCCCATTTCCCCTTTTTGACAGACAGCAGCGATTGGAGGCGGATGGCGGTGCAAGCCTTTGTGAGGCATTGCATGCCGTCCGGCAGTTTTTCGGAGGTGATATGGAACTCCTTCCGCGCGATGATCTCCCGAGTGACTTTTACGAGCTCGCTTTGCTCCTCCATAAAGGCATCCAGCGAATCCGGGTCCACCAAATAGTCAGGGTCCTTGTAGCCGAAGTCATATCCATGCATTTCCCTCCGGCTGCAGACAGTCTCCAGCTTTGCCATGAGGGCTCCGCCGTTTTCCGCCACCGAAACGGGCGGCACCGGTTTCAGGAGCTCACGAACGTCCGGCTCCCCCGCTGGAAGAGCGATAACAGAAGCCATCAATGCGGCAGCAAAGGTGGCGGCGATTTTCATGAGGGCGAAAGAGAAATCAGAACGGAGGAGTGGTGCTGCGAATCCAGGCAAAGAGATCGCGGATTTCCTGATCGGCAAGTCCGGCGAGCAGCCCCTCGGGCATCAGGGAGAAAGGCAGGGCCTGCTCTTTGGCAATGCGGCTGCGGGTGATGGTTTGGGTCTGGCCCGCGGGGTCGCGGAGGACGAGGACGGACTTGTCCTGATCCGTGATAAAGCCGGCGAGGGTGGAACCGTCTTTGGTTTCGACGACGGTGGTGGTGTAGCCCTCACGGATTTCGGCGCTGGGGGCGACCATCGCGAGGAGGAGCATATCGAGATCCGTGCGCTGGTAGCTGGTGAGATCAGGGCCGACTTTGCCGCCTTTGTTCCAAAGCATGTGGCAGCTGGCACAGCGCTGCTGGAAAAGAACCTCGCCTTTTTTGGGGATGCCTTCAGCACCGGCCAGGAGAGATTTCACGCGTTGAATTTCCTTCTCTTTTTCGCCACCGGCGGCCTTGAGTTTCTCCGCGTATTTGGCAGTGATCAGATCACCCAGTTCTTTGTCAGGGAAAAGCTGGAGCTTTTTCACAATGGCGAGGGGAAGATCGATCCCGGATTTAACCAGCGCCGGCGCCCAGGCCGCACGGCTCGCGAGGACTGTAAGAGCGGCCTCTTTGTCAGCGGCAGGCCACGCGGGCAGTTCCTTGAGAAGGCGTTCCGCGATCACATTTTCGCGCTGACGTTGAAGAGCCGCGAGAGTGACGCGCCGCAGCGGAGCCTCGCTGAGGAGATTGAGTAGCACCGGAACAGCCTGGGGTTCCTCGATATCCGCGAAGACGGCGGCAAGGGTCTCGCGGGAGGCAGGATTGGATTTCGGGTTTTTACCGTCGGAGAGAATGGCGAGCGCTTCCCCGACCGCCTTGCGGTCCTGCTGGCGAACGCGAAGCGCCAGAGCAAGCGGCCCGCCGGTTTTGGCCAATTGTTCGAGCAGTTCGTCAGGGAGGCCGGACAAACTTCGGCCCTTCATTGCATCGGAGAATCCCTTCATCAGAAGCTGGCGGCATTCGTCGTTCGGAGCTGCCTTGAGAAGCTGCGAGCAGCGGAGAAAGTCTTCGCGTTTACCTGTGATGGCAAAACGCTTCATGAGGCGCTCAATGATGAATTTACGCGCGATAGGAGTGTTCCACAATTCTACGGAAGTTGCATCGGTCCAAATTTTCAATGCAAAGTCCGAATCCCTGGATATGGCGTCTTCGAAAGCCCACCAGATCATCAATGGCAAAAGCGGGTCATCGACCTGGCACGATCGATTCAAGAGCAGACCAGTGGCAATGACCGGACCAAATCCGGTTTGTGCCATACGCCGCGCCGTGGCGGCGATCTGGACATTGACTTCCGGTTTATTGGCGCAGTCGGCAAGCACTCCAATATAACGAAGCAGCTTCCGGTCGGCATTTGGATCATCCCCCAACAGCCGAATCGCCCATGTCTGGATGGAAGGGTCCGCGGAAACCAAAGCTCCCATCATGTCCACCGGAGCGGCGCGGGCCACGTCACTCCAGAAATCATCCAGCGGATTGAACCTTGGCGTGTGCCAGCGCTTTTCCCATGCAAGGCGGAGGAAGGTTTGCCGCAGCCAGCGATTATCCGGAAGCTTCCCCGCCACGTCCTGAGTGGGCAGTGTACGCGTGGGCTTGGAATTGTCCTTCATTCGCACGCGCCACACCCGCCCGTGCTCCTTGTCCATGACGCCCATTTGATTGCGGAAATGGCTGACCTGTTTGTCGCACCAGTCGCAGATGTAGAGACAGCCGTCGGGGCCGTCGGTGATCATGACGGGGCGGAACCATTTGTCGGTGCTGGCGACAGGGCGGCCGACATCTTTGCTACGGAAGGTGGAGCCCTCCGGGATCATTTCGGAACAGACGATGTTGTTATGTAACACATCGCAGCCCCAGAGTTTGCCGCGCCACTGTTCGGCCAGCGCATCGCTTTCGTAGATGATGAACTGATGGGTGAACCGTTCCACCCGCTCATTCTTCATTGGCGGGAAGTAGCCAAAGGCATACGGGTTGGACAGTTCACCGTGCTTCTCCCAGCCTTTTTGATAGTAGCCGCCCTGCACATAGTGGAAGCCCCGGGTGTCCCCGCCATTGTGACCGGAAAAGATACGGCCTTTGGAATCGATCTCCAGACCGTAAGCATTGCCGCCGCCCTCGGCAAAGATCTCATAACGCCGGGTGGGCGGGTGATAGCGCCAAATGTTCTGCCCCATGGTCTTCACTGCCTGGGAATCCTGCTTGAGGAGTTCTTTTTGAATCTCCGGCCAGTGATCGCCGGTGGGGGCCTGACTTTTCCCGCCCGGCACGAGGACAGCGGCGCTGACGGTACTGCCCTGGGCGCCGTAGAGCCAGCCATCCGGTCCCCAGCGCAGGCTGTTGGCAATGGAGTGCGTGTCCTCCAGACCGAATCCTGACAAATGCACCTCCGGGGGCCCGTCGGGCACGTCGTCCTGATTTTTGTCAGGATAAAAGAGGAGATACGGCGCATGCGTGACCCAGATGCCGTGCTCCGTGTGCGCCACGCTGGTGGCCATATTGAGCCCGTCGAGAAAGACCTTGTGCGTTTCATAGACGCCATCTCCATCCTTATCCTCATGAATGGAAATGCGGTCAGTGCCCCGAAAGGGAGAGTCCGCCGCAAACGGCGGCGGAGGTGGCACTTTATCGTAAATGGCCCGCCACACCTTGTCCTTGGCCACCTCCTTCAGTCCGGCGGGCTTTGGGTACTGCCGGGCCTCCACCAGCCACAGTCGTCCCCGGGAATCGAAACTGATGTGCAGCGGCTGCGTCACCAGCGGCTCACTCAACACAAGATCGATGGCCAGTCCGTCTGCGAGCGTGAAGTGCTTCGCGGACTCCTCCGGAGACAGCGCCGGCTCCGGCGATTCATGAGGGCGCGGATCAGAGGGCTCCTGGGCGGGAACACTAACGGAGAGTGCCGCGAAGGTGAGGCAAAGGGCGTGGCGGAAAGGCATACACCCGGAACCTATAAAGGCGCCCGGGTCTTGCGAACTCAATCACGGAGCGCATGCGCGGGGGGTTGCACCCCACCGTAAACGACGTAGATTCCCGGTGATGAACCCCGAAAGCGACCCTGCCGCACTGTCCTCTCTACAGGCGCAAATTTATCGCCGGAAGATAGTGCGCGCCAGAGAAATGACGGAAACCGAGCGTTTGGATGAGGCCCTTGAATTGACGAAAGGAGCCTACGAATGGATGCATGAAGGAGTGATGGCGGAATTCAGGTTTACCGATCCGGAGGAGGGCTGGAGCGAAGTCACGAGACGCCTGCAGCGCCTGCGGAAGGTGCATGAGCACGGTCTTTACTCCCCTGTAGCGGCACTATGACCGTATTCGAAGCAGCGTCTTCGGTTCTGGAGGCTCTGGAGGCTGAAAGCATCGACTACATGGTTGTCGGCGCGCTCTCCACCGGGGTATACGGCGTCCCGCGCTCCACCAAAGACGTGGATATCGTCATCGCGCTCGAAACCCGCAAACCTCTGGAGAAGGTAGAGGAAAGGCTGAAAAACGTCGCGACTTTCGATCCACAAATCTCCTTCGAAACTATAACAGCGAGTCTCCGGCACATATTGACTACCGTTTCCCGTCCGCCCGTGATTATTGAACTGTTTGAGTTAGGCAAGGACCCCTACGTGCTGAAACGATTTTCGCGACGGGTGCGGCGCTTTTCCGGTCAGTTAAAACGGGAAGTCT
>DATAIE010000762.1:0-4387 GCA_036262875.1 Verrucomicrobiales bacterium | reverse complement strand
TATTGCTGCCTCGCCAGATCCACCTGCAGCCGCGCTTCCGCCGTGCGCGCCCGCATCGCAAAAATATCGAGGATCACCTCCTCCCGGTCGATCACCGTCACCCCGCCCTCGGTTTCCCACGCCCGCTGCTGCATGGGGGCGAGCTGATTGTCGAAAATAATCACGTCACAGCCGGTCGCCTTGGCGTGATCCGTCAGCTCTTTGCACTTCCCGCTGCCGGTCAGGTATTTCCGGTTTGAGTCCTTCACATACACCAGAACGGTTTCGGAGACCGGAATCCCCAGCGTGTCCACCAGTTCACGCAACTCCTCCAGCAGGCTTGCGGCCTCCTCCTGCTCCCGTTTGTCGAAGTACGCGCCGATGAGCAGCGCCTTCTCCACCATTTTGGGCTTTTCCCGGATTTCAAACATGAGAGCAGTATGGCACCGGCGCGGGAGGACGCAAGATGGGGATCATGCGCTGTCGCGCGCCGGTGAATGACGAAATCAGAAACCCGAATGTCGAAAAAATCGTTATTCGGACTTCGTCATTCCTTCGGATTCCGGGATTCTGATTTCGTCATTTTCCCCTCCTCCCCCCTCCCGGGAGAAAAAGGAAAAAACGCGTGGCGCGGCGGCAATATAGGGCGGAAGCTGCGTATCCATGCAAAAGCGCCTCTTTTCTGAGCTCGGTCTGTCCGAGCCCACCCTCAAAGCTGTCGAGAAGCTCGGCTTTGAGCAAACTTCCCCCATCCAGTCCGCCACCATTCCCGCCCTTATGGCGGGGAAGGATATCGTCGGCCAGTCTGCCACCGGCTCCGGGAAAACCGCCGCCTTCGGCATCCCCGCCATCGAGCGCGTCTCGGATACCGAGCGCAAGGTCCAGATCATTGTGCTGACTCCCACCCGCGAACTCGCCACCCAGGTTGCGGAGGAATTTGCCCGTCTTTCTCTCTTCCGTCCCAAAGTCCACGCCGTGCCCATCTACGGCGGGGCGAGCTATGACCGCCAGTTTTCCGAGCTTCGCAAGGGTCCCCAGATCGTCATCGGCACGCCTGGACGCGTCATCGACCACATTCACCGCAACACGCTCGACCTTTCGGACGTGAAAATGGCTGTCCTCGACGAGTGCGACCGCATGCTCGATATGGGTTTCCGGGAGGACATCGAAAAAATCCTCTCCGTCACCCCCAAAGGCCGCCAGATGGTGTTCTTCAGCGCCACGCTGCCGCCGCCCATCAAGCGCCTCATCGATGAATTCTCCGATTCGCCGGAGCATATCAAAATCGAAGGCACCGCCATGACCGTGCCCACGGTGGAGCAGGTTTATTTCGACGTCCCGCCCCGCGCCAAACTCGACGCTCTCACGCGGCTCATCGACGTGCATGACGCGCGTCTCAGCATCGTCTTTGCCAATACCCAGCGTACCGTGGACGACCTCGCCGATGCCCTCATCGCGCGCGGCTATGCAGCAGACAAACTCCACGGCGGAATGACGCAGGTGATGCGCACGCGCACGATGGCCAAGTTCAAGAACAGCGGTTTCGATGTGCTCGTGGCCACGGATGTGGCCGGTCGTGGTATCGATGTAGAGGACCTCGATCTGGTGATCAATTTTGATCTCCCCTACGATCCGGAGGATTACGTCCACCGCATCGGTCGCACGGGCCGGGCCGGACGCAAAGGGGTGGCCCTCACCCTCATCAGCGGCCGGGAAATCTACCGCCTCCAAAATGTGGAGCGATTCACCCGGCTGCGCATTCGCCGCGGTTACGTCCCCACATGGGATCAGGTGGAGGAAAAGCGGATGTCCGGCGTGCTGGACAAGATCCGCGCCACCATCGAAGGCGGCAAACACACGGCCCAGGCCACTTACATCGACCGGCTCCTCGACGAGGGCCTGTCCGCCACCGACCTCGCTGCCGCCATGCTGCACGAACTCCTGGTGGCCGAAGGAATCGAAACTCAAAAACCGTCCGCCGATCCCTTCGCCCGGGCGGATGCCGCCCCGCTCCGCGGCGCTGCCGCAAAGACACCGCAAAAGGCGGCTCCCGCCCCCTCCTCGCCAGTGGCCGCAAAGGCCGCGAAGCCAATCAAGGAAAAGGCCACGCCTGAGCCGTCGAAACCGGTCGAGCCTGTCGCAGAGGAAACCAAAAAGCCCGAAGACGCTCCTGAAAAACCTGCCAAAGCGGAAAAGGTTTCCAAAGCTGCGAAGCCTGCTCCCGAGCCTGTGGTTGCGCCCGCAGAACCGGAGCCCGGCCTGGTCGAGGAGGAAGACGTTGAGATTGCCCCGGTGACCGGCGAAAGCAAAGAGGCTCAGGAAACGGAGGTGGAGACCGGCCCTGAATCCCTGGATGAAGACGACGATCAACTCCGGGAGGAGAATGATGATGAAGAGGAGTCCGTTGAAGCGGATGCCTCTGAAGAGGAAGAAATCGAATCCGTCAAACCGCCCTCCAAACACGCGGAGAAACACGCCGCCAGGCATGCTGCAAAAGCCGCACCCAAAGAGGAGTCGGGTCCCCGGCCTTCCACGACGCGAGCCCAGGCCGGCACCCGTGAGCTCGACGCGCCGGCCAGCGGCTATAAGTGGATCACGCTGAATCTCGGCAGGAACGACGGCCTCACGCCGCGCGATGTCGTGGACGCTATTACTGAAGGCGGCGAGTTCCCGGGCAAAGCCGTGGGTCTCATCAAACTCCACGACAGCGAGACGGACATCCAGGTCCTTGCGGCCCACGCTGCGGACATCGTGGATACCCTCGACGGCGGCAACTTCGAAGGAAAGTCTGTGCGCGCTCACTTCCCCCGCACCAAGGCCAGCCCCTTCGGTGCCAAACCCGCCGACAAGAAAGGAAAGTTCGGAGAAAAACGGAAATTCAGCGACAAACCGCGTTCTTTTGACGACAGGCCCCGCGCCTATGGGGACAAACCCCGGCCCTACGGCGATAAGACGCGGCCTTACGGCGACAAGCCCCGCAGCTACGGCCCTGCGCGCGATGACCGCGCCCCGCGTCCCTATTCCAGCGACGACCGTCCCCGCAGCAGCTATGCGCCCCGCCGCGACGACACCCGATCAGGCCCCCCCCGCGGCGGTCCCCGCAAAGGCCCCGGCGGTCCCAAAAAGGGACCCGGGCGGTGGTAGGGGAATGAGGTTCCAAAAAGTGGATCATCCCGGATGAAGCGATAAAAATTCTTCCATCGCGGGATCCGGACGACACAGGATCACATCAAAAGGGAGAAGTTGCCCCTCGCGGACGAAGCAATTCCGAGGCAACGCGTCAATTGCCAGGACATTCCAAGCATAGTTGAAGAAAAGGAGATGTCCGTCCGTGCCCGCAGGGTCGGGAATGTGCGTCCAACCGGCAGCCTCAAAAAATGTCTCAATCTCTCTTACAGTAGCGGGCTCGCCATTGTATTGGGGCTGAGTGATCCCAAAAGACAATCGCTCGTCAGCCCACTCAATCACAGAGACGAGCTTTACATCGTCTTTAAAAAGGGCATTGGCATCAATCCATCGGGACAGATACTCGATCGGGCCAGCCGGAACGAACTCAAGTGCTCGACGAGTTGTTGGCGCCGAAGGATCGCCTCGCAGGTTGACGGCGGGAAAATCGAGGACTTGCGGGATGAGCCCGAAAGCACCGGGAATGGTGATTTTTCCCACGCGGCCGCGGTCGTCCGAGAATTCTACGATGTGCTCGGTACAGTAGTCCAGATCCGGCTCCGACGCTAGAAGTTCCCCCCACGTAAGGCCTGCCTGTTTCAGGAGTCCAAATTCGTCAGCCAGAGCGCGAACCTGTTTGGTTTCGTTTTCAATACACTGCGCCCGCGATCGCCGAGGGCCTTCGCCGTCGTCCGCGCAAAGGTCGCGTAGTCGGTCGTGGAAGGCTTTAAGCATATCGGCCTCGCTGGTCGCTTTTGTGGCGGGGGTTTAGAGTTCACGGTCAAGTTGTGATACTATATCGTTTCTTAAGAGCACCAAATCAAGGAGGGATCGGTATCGCTGCGATGAATCAAAATTTCGTTGCTGTATGAATCACGTGACCGCGAAAAATTGACAGGATCACTCCGCCGCCGCGATAGTGGCGGACTGATTTTCCATGAAGCTCTCCGCATTCCTGCCGCCATTGGCTCTCCTCACCGTTGCAGTGCTGGGCGTGGCCATCGCTCAAACCGCTCCGCCTCCGTCCTCTGCGCCCGCAAAACCGCGGGTGTTCACCGGTGCGAAGATCATTCCGGTTTCCGGCGCTCCCATTGAAGACGGCGTGCTGGTGGTGCAGAACGGGCATATTCTTGCCGTCGGGCCACGCACTTCCGTGACGCCTCCAGCGGATGCGGAGGTGATCGACTGTAAAGGCAAGGTCATCATGCCGGGCCTCATTTGCACGCATTCGCATATCGGCGAG
>DATAIE010000761.1:0-2087 GCA_036262875.1 Verrucomicrobiales bacterium | reverse complement strand
ATTGATGAGAACGTCCGCTCCGAATTTTCTGATCAGCGCGGCGGTGGCGGCCACGTCGTCGGCATCGATGGCCGCGGTCTGGATGGTGCGCCCCTTCTTTTCCAGAATGTCCGCGGCGATCACATCGCACTTGGATTTTGTCCGGCTGGCGAGGAGGACCTCTCCGAACACGTCCGGCAACTGTGCGCATTTGTGCGCGACCACGCGGCCCACGCCGCCTGCTCCGATGATCAGGGTCTTTTTCATGACTTTGATTGGGGTTCGAATAGGTTCTGCAACTCCGGCCGGTGCCGGGCGCGGAGAGTATCACAGCCCCCGGGGAGTCAATGAAGAAATCCGCGCTCGCCGGCAGCCGGGGCCGAAAACCGCAATCCACACCGGTTGACACACTGCCCCCTCACGGCTGGAATGCGCGCCATGAATGTGTGCCCCCTTTTTCTTCGCCGTCTCGCCGGTATGGCCTTTCTCGCCGCGGCGTTCCTGAGCGGCACCGGGTGCGAAACCTCGAAGGATGCGGATAAAGGGGAACGGTCGCTTTCTTTCCCGATGCCTAAATCCATGGCCGGCGGCGCGGGCACGGGGAAGTGGACGTCACTGCCGCGGGAGGGCGGAACGGAGTATGTGCAGGTGCTCGGGGACATGGAGGATGTCGTCAGTTTCTACGGATTTTCCCACCCCGTGGCACCGGCGGTGAAGACCTTCGACGACATGGAGACGCTCATGCGGGCCGACAACTCCCTCGGATTCCGGACCTTGGAGCGCGGCGAGATTCTGGGTATCCCGGTGCTGTGGTTCGAAAAAGAGGCGACCGAAAAAGGTTCGGGCTCGGAAACACTGGCCTCCACGCTGAAGGCAAAGCCCCGTCAGCCGGGCGGCACCTACCTGGTGCGGACCCGCGGGGTTTTTATGCTGCAAACGGGAGCCCAGCCAAAGTTTGTCACCATCGCCTGTGCCCGCACCAGCGTGCATGGCCAGATCGGCCCTGTCTATGAGTCCCAGTTCCGGGCATGGCTCACTTCCATTGTCGAAACCTGCTTTCTCTAATCCTCCTTGCCCACACCGCCACCCATTCCCGTCATCCTGAATCCGAGCGCACGCAGCGCCCGGGCGGGAGAACGGGCGGACACCATTCTCGCGTTGAGTTCCCGGGTGGAAATCCATGCCACGGGAGGCCCGGGTGATGCCCGGCGGTTCGCCCGCGATCTCGCGCTGGCCGGGGCTCCCGTCGTGGTGGCCGCCGGCGGGGACGGCACGATCAATGAAGTCGTCAATGGCATCGCCCTCGCCGGACCGGAATGCCGCACCGCGCTCGGGATCCTGCCCAGCGGCACGATGAATGTCTTTGCCGGAGATCTCGGCCTGCCCGCCGCGAGGCTCGACGAATGCTGGAGCGTCATCGAAGCGGGACATGTGCGCAGCATCGATCTCTGGCTCGCCAACGACGAATACTTTGTCCAACTCGCCGGGGCCGGCCTCGATGCGAGTGTCATTGCGGGGACTACCTGGGAGCGAAAGAAAAAATACGGTCCGGTCAGCTATGTGATCGGCATGGTGGAGGTCATGCGCCGGGGAAGTCCCATGCTCACCGTGACTGCTCCGGGCCGAAATCCGCTGGAGGGCAGAGTGGTTTTGATCGGAAACGGCATCCACTACGGCGGACCATTCCGGCTTTTTCCTCAGGCTTCCTTTACCGACGGTCTCCTCGACGTGATGGTCATGCGAAACCATTCTCTCCTCAATATGGCCCGCCTGAGCATGGCGGCTGCCTCCGGACGCTATTCGCCGCGCCTGAGGGACATCACTTATTTTCAAACACCGGAACTCGACATCACCTGCGCGGAAACCGTGCCGTTTCAGGCGGACGGCGAGTTGTCAGGAAACTCGCCGGTGAAGTTCCGGCTCGCCCCGTTTCCCCTCCGGGTTCTGGCGTGAGCCTGCCTAACTAACGGCTCTTTCGCACCTGAAGCCGGGCAAACGGGGGATCGCCAGGAGCGAGGAGAATGCCCTCCACGCTGTAGCGCCCGTCGCGGCGGAGGAAGCGGGAAGGTGGACCGGGCTGCCACGTCTGCAAATCCCGTGAAATCTGC
>DATAIE010000760.1:0-5478 GCA_036262875.1 Verrucomicrobiales bacterium | reverse complement strand
CCCTCCCGCGGAGATGACGCGTTTCAGGATCAACTGGCCGTCGTCGCATTCCTCCAGGCCCGCGGACCGCAGCACAGCGTTGATTTCAGCAACCTGCCGTGTCTCAAAGACAGCCTCCACCGTACACTGCTCCTCGCCGGTGCGGATGAGATCGCGGTCCGCCCGCTCGCCCAGCACCAGCTTCAGCGCGCCGACGATGATGGACTTTCCTGCACCGGTTTCACCCGTGATGCCCACCAGCCCCCCGCCGATTTCCCACGTGAGGGCTTCGACGAGCGCGAGGTTTTTGATGGAGAGAGTGGTCAGCATGCGGCGCGAGTATGATGTCGCGCACAGGGGAAGCAATCGCTCCGAAACGGCAACCTCCAAAATCTTCCCCGGCCTGGCGGACCCCAGGAAATCGGGGTTCACTTTTGTCCCGTGCGCCACTATGGGCAGCGGGACATGCCCCCCGCTCCCGTCATATTGGCTCTTGAAACCTCGTGCGATGAAACCGCCGTCGCCCTCTGCGATGGCGATGGACGGGTGCTGGCATCGGAAATCTCCACTCAGATTCCGGAGCACGCCCCGTATGGCGGCGTGGTGCCGGAGCTGGCGTCGCGGAATCACATCGTGAGGGTGCGTCCGCTCGTCCAGCAGGCGCTCGATAAAGCCGGCCTCCCGGTTTCCGCGGTGGACTGTTTCGCCGCCACTTCCGGGCCAGGTCTGGCGAGTTCGCTTCTCGTTGGCAGCACGGTTGCCAAGGCCCTCTCCCTGGCCTGCGGCAAGCCTTTCCTCGCGGTGAACCATTTGGAGGGGCACCTCCTTTCCCCGTTCATCGGGCAGGCGTCCGGCATCCAGCCGGGCATCGCGCTGATTGTAAGCGGCGGCCATACCCTGCTGCTGCATCTTCGCGGACCCGGAGACTATCAACTGCTGGGCCGGTCCCGGGACGATGCCGCGGGCGAGGCCTTTGACAAAGCCGGTAAGATGCTGGGCCTTCCCTATCCGGGCGGACCGGCCATGGATAAACTCGCCCGCAACGGAGACCGCGCCGCCTTCGACTTTCCCCGCTCCATGCTCGACAGCGGCGACTACGCCTTTTCCTTCAGCGGCCTGAAGACGAGTATGCTCTATCTCCTGCCGCAACTGGGAGACACGGTGGCCGCCCGCCTGGCTGATTTGTGCGCCAGTTTTCAGGAGGCCATCGTCGATATCCTCGTGAAAAAATCGCTCAAGGCCGCGCGCAAGCTGGGCGCGCGCAGCATCAGCGTGAGCGGCGGTGTGAGTTGCAATCACCGGCTGCGCGAAGTCTTCACCCAGCGCTGCCGCAAAGCGGGGCTGGAACTGTTCCTTGCCGCGCCCGCCCTCACGACGGACAATGCGGCGATGATCGCCTTCGCCGCGCTGCACCGGTTCAAGGCCGGCCACCGGTCGGCTCTGGACGGGGATGTGAACCCGAACCTCCCTCTCGTCTCCGCATGATCTCTCTGCCCCGCACGGCGGGCGGCGTTGTCGCCCTCACCCTTCGCATGCTCCTCGGAGCCTTCTTCATCTATACCGGGTGGCTCAAGACGCAGAACTTTATCGTCTTCCTCAATGACATCCGCAGTTTCCAGATCCTGGAGGACCCCTGCGCCGCGTGGCTGGCGATGGGCCTTCCATGGCTGGAGATCCTCGCGGGAGCGGCCCTCGTGATTGGAGTGCTCGTGGAGGGCGGGCTCGCCATCATCGCCGGAATGCTCGCGGTTTTTATCTGGGCACTCGCTTATTCCTGGCAGCGCGGTCTCGACATCCAGTGCGGCTGCTTTGGAAAAGAGGCGCAGAACACGAACTATACAGACCGCATTCTTCAGGATGCGGGTCTCCTCGCAGTTGCCGTTGGGTTGCTGATCTACCGGGCGATGGTCAGGCGAAAAGGGGCCGCGCCTGGCGCCGCGGAGACAGCGTCTTCCTGATTTGATGCCGTGAGGATCGAATGATGAGCGGCCCTTTTCGCAAAATCCGGAGAGATATGGTGCTGGCGGCGGTGCTTGTGCATTCCCTGCTCGCGGTGGCGGTATTGCTGTTCGCGTTTGGAATTCCTTATTTTTCCTTCGCTCTTCTCGCGGCGCTGGTAGCCTTTCTTTTTCTGCCCCGCGCGGAGGCAGTGATGCAGGGCTGTGTTTCCCGCTCCGGAGAATCCGGCCAATGGCTGCTGAAGGCGATCATTGTGAGCTTTTTCGGCTGGTGGCTTTTGACGACCCCGGAGATGCAGGCCCTGATCCAGCGGGTGACCGAAGAACGGCTGCTGCTCGACTGGCGACCCCTGACACTTCTGGCGTTGTATGTTGCGCAAGGCATCTACCGCGGCGTGCGGGCGGCACGAACGATGAGCGATGAGACGATCTACGCCTACTTCGCGGCCCGGACCGACAAAACGAACTAACCAGGCGTTAGGCAGGAAGCTTGAGACGGTGGGCCGAGGCTCCTGCCGAGGGTTGTTCAAATGGACCGGGTGTTACACCTCCTTCACCTTGTTCCAAACCCCGGCAGGAGCCTCGGCCCACCGTTCGGAATCTCACTACAGCACTTCACCAGCCAGCAAATCTCCCCTCCGCCGCTCACCGTTTCGTTCCTCCACACGATAGACGGAAAACTGCTCTCCCTTCAGTTCAGCGATCAAAGGGCGGGCGAAGGTGACGAAGCCTCCGGTATTCACCAGGAGCCGGCCGTCTCTTCTCCACGTTGCGGCGCGGTGCGTGTGACCAAAGAGAACCACTTTGGACCCGGGACGAAACTCCCGCGCAAAGGCATTGACGAGGTGCGGAAGACGGGCCCACACCTTCAGCACTTCCCATGGCCTTGTGGGCGGCCAGATTTCCCGGAGGAACAGGCCCGCGCGTGACAGGATACTGCGGCCGCGCTGCTGTGTCTCGCTGGGCGGCATGGCCAGAGAGCACCGCCGTGCGATCTCGAAACGCGTCGTCATCTCCTTGAGTTGATCCGCAGAATATTCCCGATAAATCCGTTCGAGCTCGTGACGGCACATTACGATCTTCCGGCTCCACGGTGAGATGAGCCGCAGCAGCACATGGCCGTGGGTGACGAAGAGCTTTCCGCCGGCAAGGTCCAGCCAGTCGTGAGGCCATACATCGGGATCGTGATTGCCGTTCACGCACACCATTTCCGCGCCCGCCCGCGTGCAAAGCGCCTTCAGTTCCCCGAACATGTCCTGGGATTTGGCATGGAACCTGGGAGCGTGATCCTCCGTCGTGTCGCCGTTGAGGACCAGCGTTCCGGCACCGTCGATGAGAGGCCACAGGTCTCCTGCCCGCCGCAGGGTGCACATATCGTGTCCGAGATGGAGGTCGGACAAAAAGCGGACCGGTCCGGGAAATGCCGAACCGGTCCGTACAATCGTCTCCATGAGTGGTTAGCGCCGTGAGCCTCCGCCACCGCCCGCTCCGCCGCCGGGCCTGCCTCCGCCACCTCCGCCGGAAGGTCTGCCACCTCCGTGAGAGGGCCGTCCGCCGCCGCCATTATAGACCGGGCCACGGTGATAAACCGGAGCGGGTTTTCCGAAGGTGTGCGGAATCTGAATCACGATGTGCGGCAGATTCTCCAGACCGCCGACGTATCCATTGACGGTGCGGCACGGAATGCCGTAGCCGGAATAGGGGCGGTTATAAATCTGACCGTAGTAATTGTTATAAAATCCCGAGCCGTAGTTTGCTGCAGAACGATAGGCGAAGTACTGCGGTGAACGATAACGGACGGGAGGAACGTCCACGATGAATCGAGGAGCGGGATTGATGGCAACAGGACGGTTGCGGAAAACGCAAACCGTCTGACCACCGGCTGAGGCGGGAGCAGCTCCGGCCAGCATAGCCGCGGCTGTCACCGCCAGGGTGAGTAGCTTGTTCATGGGTTGAGGTATGTTGAGTTCGCTGGCCGGCAGGGTTCCATACCCCCTTCCGGTTGCGATGACAAGTCCGGGAACGCGACCGCAGCACCGGCTACTTTTTCTCAACGGGCTCGAGGATTTGTTTCGCGGTAAGGATATCCACGGCGAGTTGGAGCGGGCGGTCTGTCAGGAGATCGTCGTAAGAGGATGGTTTTCCTGCCGTGCGGGCGATGCGTTCCGGCAGTTCAGGGCTGGTGCGGGCCACCAGGGAGGCCTCGTTGTTGCGGGGACGGGGCGCGTGAAACACGCCTGCCGTGAAGCCCTCTTTTGCCTGCCGGGCAAACACCGCCCGCTTGGCTTCTTTGTCCTCCGGAGCAGCCATGTCCGGCGTGATCCCCTTCCCAAAAGGATCGCTGCCCTCCGCGAAAACGGCGCGCTTTGCCGCATAACGCAGCACCAGATTTCCACCCTCCATTTTGCGGACGGGCAGCGCGTTGATTACCGCGGTGCGGCCACGGGTTGCAGAGCCGATGAGGAAACCGCGGTGTTTCGCCGCGAGCACTGCGGCCAGGACTTCCGCAGTGTTGCACGTGTCGCGATCCGCGAGCACTACGAGTTCCCGCGTCCAAACCGGTTCTTCCGATGTCTTCAAAGGCGTGGCCAAAGTGAAGAGCGGCGTTTCCTTTGGCAGAAACAACGCGGCGAAAGCCGCGGCTGCCGCCGGGTCTCCGTCCGGTGCAGGAACCCGGAGATCAAGAATCACGGTGGAGACTTCCGATGCCGCCAGTTTTGCCAGGGCCTCCTTTAGCGGCGCGATGTCCTCCTGCCGGAACGATCCTGGACGCACGCAGGCGATTTGCGGCGTGAGCAATCCGCTGGACAGCGGCACGGGAGGAGGGACCGCATCCGGCACGGTGACGAGCTCGATGGTGTCGGGGTGATCCTTCAACAGACCCGCGATGGCAGCCCGGTTGAGGGCTTCGAATCCGACCGCCTCCGGCTGTGCATACTGCGTTTGCAGGGCCCGCAGCACCGGCTGCATCTCCGTCTGAGTCAACGCCGGGGGTTCCCCTGCCCGGGCCAGGGCGGCGCAGCAGCACCACAGGGCAAGACTATGAAATCTCATGACGAAAGTGATTCAGGGCATCGACCCGGTGTTTGCCCGTGCCCCAGCGAAAGGACTCAGCGATGGCCCGGCTGACGTAACATTTCCCGGCAGTGACCGCGTCCGGCAGCGACTGTCCCGCGGCGAGACCCGCCGTGATGGCGGCGGAAAGCGTGCAGCCGGTGCCGTGGGTACTGATTCCCGGAATGAACGGTGCGCGATATTCCGACAAGCCGTGCACTCCCCTCAAAACATCCACGGCCTCTTTACCCTTGAGATGGCCGCCCTTCAGCAGCACGGCGCACCCGTAGCGGGAATGCAGGACTTCGGCTGCCGTCCGCAGGTGTTCGGCGCGCGTCAGCTTTTTTCCTAACAGGACCGCCGCTTCGTCAAGGTTTGGCGTGATGAGGTCTGCGAGAGGGAAGAGCAGATTCTGATAAGCGCTGACGGCATCGTCCTGCAGCAGGGAGTCGCCGCTGGTGGCCACCATGACCGGATCGACGACGAG
>DATAIE010000759.1:0-1980 GCA_036262875.1 Verrucomicrobiales bacterium | reverse complement strand
TAAGACTTGCCGGAGACTTTGGCGATGATCTCTCCCGCGAGGAAATAGGCCGAGTTGTTATAGAGAAATCCGGCACCGGGTGCGAAGTCGGGCGGGTCATTTTGAAACGAGGCAATGAGTTTTTCCGGCGCGATGGGTTTGCCGACGCGGCTCAGGAAATCCGGCTTCGAGGTGTAGCTGTGGATGCCCGAGGTGTGCGTGAGCAACCGGTAAAGGGTGATGCCCTCTCCGCCGGGAAAATCCGGAAAAAACTTCTTTAGCGGATCGGTGAGGGAGAGTTTTCCCTCCTCCGCAAGTTTCAGGATGGCCGCGGCGGTAAACTGTTTGGTGACCGAGCCGATTCGGAATTTCGTTCCGGCTTCCACCGGCGTCTTTTTCTCCCTGTCCGCAAACCCAAAGCCGCCCTGGCAGGCGATCTTCCCGTCACGGGCCACCAGCACGGCGATGCCCGGCCACTGCTTTTCGGTGAGCGTCCCGAGTTTCGATTTTATTCCCTCCTCGAAGGATACTTCGGCGGGAGCCAGGGCCGTCAGCCCGGTGAACAGAAGCAGCAGCCAGGCGGGAAACGCAACTTTCATAGTGATAGACGTATGGCGTGTGTGATTCGCGGGTCAACCCCGGTAAGAACGGGCGGCCACGGTGCGTATGTAGCCGCGACCGGGCCCGATTTCTTAAGATGAACCGCATTCCCGAAATCGCATTCGCGCATTCGCGCCGCCGGTTCCTGCGAGGGATCACGGCGGGCTTCAGCGGCATCGCCCTGCGATCTCTGCTGGCGGAGGAAAGCGGCTGGCATCCGCCGGATGGCGTGCCGCACCTGCGGCAGCGGGCAAAACGCGTCATTTGGCTTTTCATGCGCGGAGGCGTGAGCCACATGGAGAGCTTCGATCCGAAGCCGGCACTCAATACCTATGCCGGCAAGACGCTCAATGAGACGCCGTTCAAGGATGTGCAGTCGCCGGAGAAGTTGAAGAATGTCCGGGTGGTCGTGGTGAACGATGCCAACGGCCAGCAGCGGAATAAAATTTATCCTCTTCAGGTGGGATTCAAACGATACGGGCAGTGCGGTGTGGAGATCAGCGATTGGTTTCCTCACATCGGCTCCTGTGCCGATGACATTGCCTTTCTCCGGTCGATGTGGACTACGGATGACAACCATGGAGCTCAGGTGCAATTCCACTCCGGGCGCCACATGCTGGACCCGCGGGAGCCCACCATCGGTGCGTGGATCAACTACGGGCTCGCCTCCATGAGCGATGATCTGCCGCGGTTTGTGAACATGGGACCGCGTTTCTTCGATGTAAGGGATGGCCACTATCTCGGTCCCGCCTACGATGCAGTGAATCTGCGCGTCGACCCGCAAAATCCGCTCGCTTTTGCGAAGCCGGAATCGGACCTCACTGCAAAGGAACAGGCTGCGCAGTTCGCCCTCGTGCATAAACTGGATCAGCTCGCCGCGGTGGAATATCCGGAGGATAAGACGCTGCTCGCGCGCATCCGCAGCTATGAACTCGCCTACCGCATGCAGAGGGCCGTGCCTGAAGTGCTGAAGTTCGAGGATGAGTCGGAAGCCACCCGCACGCTGTACGGCCTGAACGAAAAGCACACGGAGCCCTTTGGCCGGCAGTTGCTCGCTGCACGGCGCATGGCCGAGCGCGGCGTGCGGTTTATCCAGATTCAACATGGTGGCGGTGCCGCCGGTGAATGGGACGCCCATGGCGGGCTGAAGGGGAATCACGAAAAACTCTCCGCGCAGGTGGACAGACCGATCGCGGGATTGCTCAAAGACCTGAAAGCCCGCGGCATGCTCGATGACACGCTGGTCGTCTTCGGCACCGAGTTTGGCCGCACTCCGGGCTCACAGGGGGCGGACGGGCGAGATCATCATCCCTACGGATTCAGCGTGTGGATGGCGGGAGGCGGCATCAGGGGCGGCACCATTCATGGAGCCACGGATGAAATCGGCTTTCACGCGGTGGA
>DATAIE010000758.1:0-4671 GCA_036262875.1 Verrucomicrobiales bacterium | reverse complement strand
TTTTGGCAGTGATGGCGCTGAGATGGCCTGTAGAGGGTCAGGCGGCCCCTCCCGCCAATCCGCCGGTTCGATACCGTCACAAGCAGGTGGCGATGCCTGTCCAGCCGCCCCTCGTTAAAACCGATCTTCCCTTCGTTCCTGAGTATGAGGCGGCCTTTGCCGGCTGGGAAGTGGTGACCGCTACCTCACTGCCCCCGGCTCCATGGCCGGTCAATGTGGAGGTGCCCGCCGACCGGCACTGGCGTCCTATTCCCAATCAAAAACTTCCCTGGATATTGTATACGCTCCGCCAGCCGGTCCCATAATAAGCCTGACCAAAGAATTGTTAATTTAGGCTTGCTCGAAAGAAGTCATTTCGCTAAGTGAATAATTTATGAAGGTTCCGTTTATTGCTGCTGTTTGTCTTGTCTTCTCCCCGTCTCTCTACGGAGCGGTCGTTGGGAACGGGTTTGTCACAAACACCGGGACCCTGACAAACTGGGCGCTGGGAGGAGTGGCCTCGGGGACGCCGGCCGCTTTCGGAGGGCCCTTGAGCAAAGCGATCGATGGGAATACGGACGGCAATTTTAACAACGGAAGCGTGACTCACTCGGACGGGACGACGGGATCCTTTTGGACCGTGGATCTTGGCTCCAACAAGCCGGTCGACGGGCTTGCCATTTGGAACCGGACAGACTGCTGCTCGAACCGCCTGTCGAATTTCAATGTTCAGGTGAAGGATGCCAGCAACACGGTGGTCTTTTCCCAAAACCTTTACACCTCGACGGGCTATGTGAATCCGTTTGAGCGCCTCGGTCTGGGCAGCACGGTTCAGGGCCGTTATGTCACGGTTTCGCTGTTAGGCAACAATCTGGACGGGAACGGATTCCTCTCACTGGCCGAAGTGCAGGTGCTGGGAAATGTCTCCAGCAGCTTCGTCAATGTCGCCGCACTGGGCGTGGCGAATCAATCGAGTACAGGCTACGGCGGTCTTGCGAACCGGGCGATCGACGGCAACACCGACGGACAGTTCGGCAGCAACTCGACCACGCATACGGATGATGCCCAGCCCATTGGAAATCCGGTCTTCTGGGAGGTGCAGATGCCGCGTGATTTTCAGATCGGCGAGATTGCGTTCTTCAACCGGGCCGACTGCTGCGGTGACCGCCTGTCAAACTTCCGGGTTTCAATCTTCGACGGAGCCACTGAGGTCTATGGCTCCAACCAATTTGTGGGCAGCGGATCAGCGGGAGGTGTTTTCAGTTTGTATGAAAATGCCGGCGGCATCATCGGAACCGGTGACCGCGTGCGGATCCAGTATATCGGTGGTACCAACAATCAGGGCGCCAATCCCGGCGGTATCAGTATGAGCCTCGCCGAGGTCCAGGTTTTCGGACGTGCCGTGCCGGAACCGTCCATTGCCGGATTGACGGCGGGTGTTGCCCTGCTGGTCTTCCGCCGCCGCAGAAATTAATCCCTGGCGGCAGGTTTTGGGAGCCGTGAAACGGCTGGAAGGCCGCTGTCCGACGGGCATTTTTCCATTCGCACGAAGCGATTGGGGATTCCGTGATTGACTTCATGGAAGCGCACCGCCAGTCTGCGCGTTCTATGTCAAAGAACGCACTGGGAAAGGGGCTTGGAGCGCTCATCAGCGGCGCTGCAAAGCGGGGTGTACCGGCTTCCGGGAACAACGGCGATGTGCCCGTGGTGGAGAGTGCGTCTGCCCCTGCGACGGGCAGCGGAGACCGCGTGACGAAGGTCCCGGTTTCTGATATCCGTTCGAGTCCGATGCAGCCGCGGAAGACGTTCCGCGACGAACAGTTGGGAGAACTCATGGAGTCCATTCGCGAGCATGGAGTGATCCAGCCTCTCGTGGTGCGGCGCGTCAACGGAGTGATGGAGTTGATTGCGGGGGAGCGGCGTTTCAGAGCCTGTCAGCAACTGGGCCTGACGGAAGTGCCGGTAATCGAACGCGCGGCGAGCGACCGGGATGTGCTGGAGATGGCGCTGATCGAAAATCTGCAGCGGGAGGATCTCAACCCCGTGGAGGAAGCCGAGGCGTATGCGAGACTGGCGAAGGAATTTGGAATGCGTCAGGAGGATATCGCGCAGCGGGTGGGTAAGAACCGCGCGACCGTGGCGAACTCCATGCGACTGCTGGACCTGGCGCCGGAGGTGAAGCTGCTGCTGGCGCAGTCCCTCATTTCCACGGGGCATGCGAAAGCGATTCTGGGTCTGCGTGACGCGGACCTTCAGCGGTTGCTGGCGGACAGGGTCGTGCGGCAGGGGCTCACCGTGCGGCAGACGGAGCAGGAAGTGCAGCGGGACCAGCAGCAGGGGGAAGGGGAGCGCAAGCCAGGAAAAAAGACATCGCAGCCTGGGGGCGAGAAACAACTGGGGGCGGCGATTTCGAGGATTCAAAGCAATCTGCGCGAAAAGCTGGCCACACAGGTGACCATTCATCACGGAGACAAAAAGGGACGCATCGAAATCGAATACTACGGAAACGACGATCTTGGACGGCTGCTTGAACTGTTCGGCGTTTCGGCGGACTGATGCGCCACATGAAGGCCCGACTTCCGATTTGCACGCTGCTTGCCGCCTGCCTGCTGCCGTCCTGCGGTGACAGAAAACCCGATGCGTCCGACAGGATCGAGAGAGTGGGGAAGCCCACGGCATGGACTAACTTTTCCGGAGACCGGGCGATGACGGATGTGAAGGCTCTCGTGGACATCGGACCGCGACCGTCCGGCAGTCCGGAGATTGAAACCTCCCGCCAGTACATTGAGAAGAAACTGCGGGAAGCGGGGTGGGAAACGAAGCGTCAGGATTTTGAAGCGGACACCATTTTGCGGGGACGGATCAGGATGTCGAACCTCATCGCCCGTTTCCCGGTCGCGGGAGCGGACACCTGGAAGCGGAAAGTGACGGCGGTGGTGTGCTCGCACTACGACACCAAGTGGTTTCAGAGCGCGCGGTTTGTGGGCGCGAACGATGGCGGGTCGAGCACCGGGCTTCTGCTGGAAGTGGCGAGAGCCGCCGCTCCGGTCAAGGATTTCGCTGCAAAGCTGGAACTGGTTTTCTTTGACGGCGAAGAGGCGGTGACGGAGTTCAGCCAGCCGGGTGGATTCGACGATACCCGCTACGACGGTCTCTTTGGCAGCCGCCACTATGCCAAACAGATGAGAGCCGCCCCGCCGGACCAGCTTCCGAAATACGGCGTGCTGTTTGACATGATCGGCGACGAAAAACTGGAAGTGGAACTCCCGCTGAACGGTTCTCCCCGGCTAAACGGTCTCGCGCAGAAGGCGGCGGAGGAACTTGGATTCGCCAGCCATTTCACCACTGGCGGCGTGATCCTGGACGATCATGTGCCTCTCAGCTGGCTGGGCATGGAGGTGATCGACTTTATCGATTTCACGAGCTATCAGACGAAAAACTACTGGCATACCTCAGCGGATACGCTGGACAAGCTAAACCCCGCGAGCATCGAAATCGCGGGCCGCACGGGACTCCTGATGCTGGAAAAGTACCTCGGCGAATAGCCCCTTACTCCGGCAGGGGCGGCTCGGACTTTCCGCCAGGCGTTTTGGCAGTGGCGGGTGGTGGAGACGCTTCGCGGGCTGCCGGGGTGGCGGAGGGAAGGGCTTTGCCGGTAAGATTGGGGAACGCGTCATGCCAGTCAGTGGCTCCTTCCGGGCCTTCGAGAGTCAGGCCGGCGAGCTGGATGGCGGTGGCAGGCCCATCCTGATTTTTATAGGAATAAACGCGGACGGAGAAACTCGCCGTGTTGGAGCCGCTGCGGGGGCACGCGACCCAGCGCCAGTTCGGTCCTTCGAGTTTGATGCCGCGGATGCGCCAGCCGGGAGAGAGGCGGACCGCATTGTAGTTTGCATCGCAGAACATGAAGAAGGTGTTGCTGGTCTCCGCGACGGCCCATGCAGCGGGAGGACGGAGTTGGGACATCCGCGTGCCGTGCACCTCGCTCGTCAATACGTTAGGGAACTGAGACGCTCCGGTGTGCGTTCCGTCGCGGCTGCCGATTCCGCCCGCAGGAGTGAACTTGAAACCGCGGGCACGGGCGACCTTGAAGGCTTCAGCGCCGGGAATTCGAAAAACGGGGCCGCGCCGGTCCTGCACTTCGACGTCTCCGTAGGCGGGAGCCGGAGCGAGGTCGCTGCGGGGAACGCCGTTTTCCGGAACATCGCCGGAAGTTGCAGCGGGAGGAGTTTCTCCGGAGGGAAGAATGGCCGAGGGGTCCGGAAGAAGAGACTCCAGGGGCTGACCGGGAGAGTCGTCTGCGGGCAGCGGAAGCAGTTCGGTCGAAGGGCCAGGCAATTCCGAAGCCGCTTTTTCGGTCTTGTGGACGGCAATGGCGGGTGCAGCGGCGGCGGAAGAAGAGGGCACCGGAGCACGGACGGGAGTGCGTGATGCCGGAGTGCCCCGCATCGGGACACTGTTGGAAACTTCCCGCTGCTGGCGGTGGATAAACGTTTCAGCCAGCTCAAGAGCGCGCCGGGTTTCCTCCTGCTTGCGCTCGCGGTCGGTGGTGGCGCTGTCGCGTTCACGGGTCCCACCCGATGGAGTGGCCGCCGGAGTTTCGACGGAGTCGGACGGAAAGGGCAGCAGCAGTCCGTTGCCGCTCTGCGCCCGGGCGTCTGCCAGCCAGCCAAAGAACGCAAGTCCGGTCAG
>DATAIE010000757.1:0-4184 GCA_036262875.1 Verrucomicrobiales bacterium | reverse complement strand
GGATAGTTGAACCGTGAAATGATCGTGCCGGAGGAGTTTTGCAGAATAAGCGATCCGCCGCCTGCCGCGAGCGTGAAGCTCGTGTGCAGCGGCGCGGTGGATTCCCTCCTGTCCAGACCGGACGCAAAAACCACGAGCCGTTCGTCCGCCATCACATGCACCGCGGGGAAAATCCATGTCACCGCGCCATGGACGAGGCGGTAATTGGTCAGGTTTACGGGGCCGGACTGGCTCGGGTTCCAGATTTCGATCCACGGCTGAACGGCGCCGGTCTCGTCTTTGAGGCCGTTCGTATTCACGGCGAGGAGTTCCGTGAGACGCACCTGCGCGTGCCCTTTGGTTAGGGAAAAGAAGAGGCACCCGGTGAGTGTTAGGATCAAAAGGTGCGGGGACTTCATGGGCGGCAGAATCAGGGGTTGGCCAGGAGCGCGCGGGCCCTTTCCCGGCGGGTTGCATCCTCCAGGGAAGTGAGCGCTTTGATGCGCTTCTCGCCCAGATCCGCGGCGGTGATCTTTTTCGCGGCGATGGCTTCCAGGAGAACGTCTATGCGCGCCGGGCTGCGGAGCAGTCCATCGAGGGCGAAGGCTTTGTTGCCCGTGTTGAGACGGGAAAATCCGTCAACGAGAAGAGCCGCGGCCTGCGGATGATCGAGGTCTGCGAGCCCGCTGACGGCACCCTGCTGGAGTTCCGCGTTCACTCCTTTGGCCATGAAGGCCGTGAATGGCGGGCCGCACTTTTCCCACCCGAGAAAGGGAATCATGCGCAGGGCATCGTAGCGCGTGCCGGTGGGAACTTTTTCGTTCCCCGACATGGTCAGGGCGAGTTCCAGTGCGCGCGTCCAGCGGGCGCGGAGGGCATTGTCTCCGGCGAGGGCGGCAGTGATTTGTTCCCCCGGCCACTTCCCTCCCAGGGTGATGCCATTGATAATGCCGCCGCCGATGACCACGGCCTGCCAGTCATGCAGCGGCCCGTCAGGTTTCGGCAGGGACACATCGAGGAGTTGGCGGATCTCCGCGGCTCCGTTTCTTTTGCCGGCGGCGATGGCCACATTCCAGATCCACGGAATGCGCACGTATTCCTCCGGCGTGGCCGGCTGGAGGTCACCGGTCATTTCCTTCAAAAACTCCACAGACTTGTCAGGGTATTGCTTGATGATGGACAGCCGGGTGGCATCGGGCGTGCCGGGGTCGATGAGACGCCGCCCAGGCGACAGATTGCTCACAGGCATACTCTCCGGAGAGAGAATGTAGATGCCAAACCAGCGCGAGCTGCCGGTGGCTGAGCCGGTGACTTCGAAGTTCGCCGGTTTGCCCGGCTTCAACAGGCTGTTGGCCACTTCGATAGTGAAGATGCCGTTGCTGTCCGCGGGCTGCGTTTCCCTGACCTCGTAATTCATCCTCACCGTTCCCTCCGCGTTGCTCCACGAGTGGTCACTGACCTCCACTCCGAACTCCAGGCAGACCTTTCCATCGAGCTTGAGGGTGAAGGTTCCCGCCGGCTCCGGCACGAAGCCCAGCCCGCCCGGGAAGCGGAACATCTGTTTTCCTCCGGTGGGGAGTTCCGCCGGAGCGGGCGCTGTTTGCCATACCACGCGGGACTTGCCGTCCGTCTGGCGGCAGTGGGCAAAGGGCAGGGTGCCCAGCCAACTGGTGTAGTCAAAGAGGAGCGAGGCGGCCGTTATCTTTGCCAGGCCGTTGGCCTGTGCCTTGCCAAACTCAGCGCGCGCCGCCGCCGCGGATTCAGCCGTGGAACTGCCGAAAGGACGCGGCGCACCGCCCTTCAGCCACGCGATCAAATCCGCCATCTGCTGCGGTTTGATGGCGGCCTCCAGCCCCTCCGGCATCAGCGAAACCGGCGAGGGTTTGATCTCCTGGATTTCGGAGCGCAGGATCGTCTGCTTCAGGCCGGCGGGCTGGGCGAGCGTGAGGCTGTTGGCCGTTTCGTTAGTGATGATGCCGGCGGCGAAACTCCCGTCCTTCAGCCCCACGATGTAATTGAGGAATCGCGGCTCGATGACGGCATTGGGATCGAGGATCGCTTCGAGAAATTCCGGAACGGCTTTGTTGCGGAAGGGGGAAATGTCAGGGCCCACCGCATTGCCGGTGCCGCGAATGAAATGGCAGATGCTGCAGTTGAC
Organism: Verrucomicrobiales bacterium; assembly: GCA_036262875.1. Taxonomy (GTDB): domain Bacteria; phylum Verrucomicrobiota; class Verrucomicrobiia; order Verrucomicrobiales; family V1-33; genus V1-33. The sequence continues at coordinate 2,047 of DATAIE010000757.1, read as the reverse complement.
CGTAAAGACCTCCGCTCCCGCGGCGGCATTGCCGGTGAGGCTGGCGGTCTCACGATAGGCGGCGAGGACTTCGGAGCGCCGCTGCGGATGGAGAGACGCGAAGATTTTTTCCGCACGGGAGCGAATGGAGGCGTCGGCGTTTTTCAGAAACCGGGCGCGGTCCGGCGCGGCGATCTCAGCGCCTGAGACGGTGCCCTGTTCCAGAGCGGAGAGAAGTTTGAGCGCCCATGCCTCGCGGCTCAGCAGCAGGGGCATGAGCGTGGAGCGCATGGCCGGGGAACGGCTGGACCAGTTCTGCAGCACGAGGCCTGGGACTTCCGGACTCACACTGCGGCGGAGCGCCTGCAGAGCGGCATCGCGGAGTTCCGGCGGCGTTGAGGCTTCGAGAAGCGCGAGCAGCCGCTGCACATCTTCACCGGACAGCGACGGGCGGAAACCATAGAGCCGCAAGGCGGCGGTGCGCAGAGCCGGTGCGGTGGCACTGTCAAAAGCGAGGGCTCCGGCCTGGGTGAATACGCTCTCCAGTTTTCCTGGGAGAGTGGCATCACTGGCGGCACCATCTGTCAGGAGGTCCTCCAGCTTTAGGCGGTGGCGCTCCAGGGCGTCTATCAAATTCGCCCACGCGGTGAAGCGCCAGGCTTCCCGGCCTCCGGCTCCGGCGGAGATCAGCGTTACCAGCACTTTGCCCGCCGCCGCTTTATTGCCGGAGGCGATGGCCGCGGAGATGAGGCCGCCGGTCAGTTCGCCGCGTCCCGGCAGGTCCGCGGGAGAGGCCAGCACCACATCGAGGATTTCACCCGCGCGCAGCATGGCGGAACTGAGGACGGCCGTTCGCATCCAGGCCGCGTCCCTCGCATTCGCATTTGCCGGCTGACTGCATGCAAGGCGGCCGATGGCAGTACCGGCGGAGGGATGGTTCCATTCGCCGAGGCTGAGAGCCAGTTGCAGACGCACGCCAGGGTCGGTATCGGCGGTCAGGGCAGCAGTGGCTTCGCCCAGTTCCGGAGAATTGTTATACAGAGACTCGCCGAGACGCACTGCATTGGCGCGCACGCCGGGATGCGCATCTTTTAAAGCACGGATCAGCCACTGCGGCTGGAGCGCGTGGAGACCCTCGAGAATGGTGAGAGCCTGCAGTCGCGCGGCAGGCCATGTACCTTTTATAGAGAGGTCCGCGAGCGCATCCGCCACGGAGCGGTCCCCGCGCTGCACGAGTTGCTCCTGAATGAGATCGCGCACGGGCCCGTTGGGAGTGTCGAGGGCGGCGACGAGTTCCGCGGCGGAGAGCTTGGTGAGGTCCCGCACCGGGCGCAGTTTCGCTCCCGCGGGATAGACGCGGTAGATGCGGCCTTTGTCATCGCCGGCGCGCACATCCAGGCGCGCGAGGTGCTCCGCGGAAATCCAGCGCGGGTGTTCGATGACATAACGGTACATGTCCACGATCCACAGCGCGCCGTCCGGTCCCGTGCGCACCTGCACAGGACGGCACCAGTTGTCGGAGGACGCGAAGAACTCGGAGGTCTTTTCATCCGGTGCGCGCACACCGTGAAACGTGATGCCGTCCGGCTCGAGGATGAGGCGCGTGGTAAGATCGTGGACCGGTTCGTTGGCGAAGTAGTTGCCGTAGAAACCGTCGCCCAGCAGATTGTCCCGGTAGATATCACCACCGCAGGCACTGGTCGCCGTGTTCGCCGTCTGCGGATCGTTGAACCGCTCCAGGGTGCGGCTCACCGGATACACGCGGCTGCTCCGCTCCACCTTCACGCGGAGATCCGGCGGCGTGACGGCGGGATTCCGGCGCAGATAGCGCTCCTGCATCGGATAGTGCCAGGCGAAGTCGCCATTGTCGCTGCCAAACCAACGGTCCCAGTCGTCGCGCACTCTGCCCTGCTGGGTGATGCCGGTCGTGGTTTCGAACGCGCCGGTGTCCGGATTCATGCGGAAGTCGCGGCCCCGGATATCCACCGTTTTGCCGGTGCGCGTGCTGCGGATATTACCGCCGAGCAATCCGTTGGCGCCGTAGATCCAGCCATCGAGGCCGCGGGTG
>DATAIE010000756.1:0-6425 GCA_036262875.1 Verrucomicrobiales bacterium | reverse complement strand
AACCTTCCGCCGCGTGGATCCCGCAGATATCAAAGGAGGCTTCAAGAAGGTTTTCACCACGGACGCTCAGGCATTTGCGGACTCACTGGAACTCGACAAACTCGCCCCTGTCAAAGAGGCCAGGCCGGAGGACGCCCGTCTGGTCATCGAACTCACCAGTGAAAAGGGCGCGGTCGTAACTTACTACGCCAGCCGGTTCAATCTCTGCACGCTCGATAACAAATCCAAGCGGCCCATCGATGAAGCCTTCCGGAAGCGGTTCACCGACCTCTCTCATGAGAAGGACACACAGGAGGCCAAAAAGGAAGGCACCGCCAGGGTGAGTAAAGACAAACCGGCGAAGGCGAAGAACGCGCCGGCGAAATAACCACTACCTCCGCCGCAGCACGCGGAGCAGCTCACGTCCCTCCCTTCCGGAATAACTGACGTCCGGCACATAAGATTCCACGGTCGTAAAGTGCGGACCGAAGCGCTCGTCCAGTTCCTCCACACTGGTTCCAAAAGGCGGACCTTCTGTCTGGTCTTCACCCGGTTTCCACGGCTGAAGATAGAACACCGCCAGCAGGCTGCCGCCGGGCTTGAGAGCGGCAGCCACGGCGTTGACGTAGTCATCGCGCAGGGTGCGCTCGATGGCGCAGAAGCAGGTGTGCTCAAAGACCCAGTCAAAGACGCCCCTGCCCTCCTCTTTGCAAAACACAAAAAGATCGCCCAGTTTCACCTTCACGTTAGGAAGATCAGCCGTCCGCGCACCCGCAGAATTGATGGCACCAGGCGCGAGGTCGAGTCCCGTCACTTCCTCGGCACCGCTTGCAGCGAGAGGCACGAGGTCGTTTCCATGACCGCAGCCGGGAACGAGCAAGCGTCCGTGCAACCGGTGGCCGGCGAGCCACTGGACGAGTGGCGGGGAGGGCCCGCCCCGATCCCATGGAGTGTCACCGGTTTCGTAGTGGTGCTGCCAGTCCGTCATACGATTACTTCGCCGCGGGGAGTTCCGTTAGGGCGATATCCTTGTACCATACCCGCGACTTGGCATCTCCGTGGATTTGCACCGCGATGATACCTTTCGCAGCGATGTTTTTTTCCATCTCAGTGTAGTCCACGGTGAGGGTGCCGTTGAGCCAGATGCGGATGTGCGTGCCCTCGGCGCGAATGCGATACTCATTCCACTCCCCGGCTTTGAGCACTTTTTTGCGAATTTCTTCGGAGGGTTTGGCGAGGACCTTGTTGCGGCGGCTTTCGTCGTAGAGTGCGCCATCGTAGCCGGCGCCGAGGTCGGCCTGATAACCGGAGACCTCGTTGTGGTTGGGAATACGTTTGGTGCGAAACTGCACCCCTCCGTTCACAAATCCCTCCGTGCCTTCCAGCTTCCATTTCACGGTGAGTTCGAAGTTTTCGTATTCCTTGGTGGTGGAGAGAAATTCATTGCGCGGCTGGGTGTTGTCCAGACTGCCGGCCGTGATGGCGCCATCCTCGATACGCCAGGTGGTTTTCGTATCCCCCTCCCAGCCGGTAAAGGTTTTGCCGTCAAAAAGAGGCTGCGGCTTTGGATCGTCCGCACGGACAGAGGCGAGGGAAAAACCCAGCAGGAGAATGGAGAGTGTGCGCATAGAAGAAGAACGAAACCCTGGCCGTAATTGTTGCACGAAGACGCGGACCCCGTGTCCCGGATGCTCAGTGAGACTCGACCCGTGAAAAAGCCCGGCGGGTCATGAGGAGAATGAGAATGGCAGGGAGCAGGGCGAGGGCGGACATGACCCCGGTGACGGTGGAGGAGGGGGCCGAAGCCGGCAGATGCAGCAGCAGATGCCAGTCGTACCGCTGGAACGTCAGGAAGAGAGTGGCGGCCAGCGCTGCCGAAAGAAGAAACAGGAGCCACCAGCCGGCCCGTTTTCCCGCGGCGGCAAAAAGCGCCGCGAGGGAGATCACGAGGCCGAGCCCGGCCCACGCCTGGGCACCGCCTCCATCATCGCGAAGCTCACCAAACAGAGGCACGGCGGCTCCGGCGATGCTGAGGGTGAAAGCCCCCGCGGCCAGGATTAATCCGGTAAAAAATACCATTAGAGACGGAACCGTGCGGGCATCCGTCCAGCGCGGCCTCCGGTCGACTTGAGCGCACAGGCGTGCAACGGACGGCCGCTGGAAAAGGGCGATCAGTCCCAGGGGCAGTGCGATTCCCAGGACACCTGCGGCTGCAAAAAGAGCGGTGCCGCCTCCAGGCACGGCATCACCCGCCGTCTTGTTGGAGGAAAGATAAAACATGGAGGCGGTGACGGAGCCCATTCCCACGAGCACCGTGAGGAGCACCACCCAGCCCGCAGCATGAATGAGCGGGGGTGCCCAGCGCCGCAGAGTCGCGGAGCCAATGCCAAGGAGCAGACAGGCGGCCGCTCCGGCGGCACAAAGAAACATTTCTGCATGCAGGAGGCCCACGTTCACCTCCGCGAGCGGCTGCGAGGAAACCGACATCCCGTCCGCCTCAAGAGCGAGGGCCGGCACACGGCAGGCGAGGAAAATGCCAAGGACAATCAGCAGCGCTCCGCTGAGCACCAGCCCGATGCCGCGGTCGCCCGGATCCCCGGTTTCCTCCGTCGAAATGAACGCGACAGCCGCGGCCGCCGAAGGCACGGGAAACGCGAGAGGCTCGTCAAAGTCGGGCTCCGGCACCGGTTCCGTGATGCGCGAAGGAGGAAACTTCGGAAACAAGTCCGCGGAGTCCGGCGCGGCAGGGGCGGGCGGAAAGACAGGATGCGCCGGTCCTGCCGGAACGAGGACCGCCGGGGGTTTCAGAGCGGTCGGGACGATCTCCGGTTTCGGAGGCCGGACTGGCGCGGGCACCGGTGCCGCCGCGGAAGCCAACTTAAAGGCAGCCACTGGTTCGGGAGCGGAAAAAATCGGCGGCAAATCCCAATCCTCCGCCGGTCCCGGCGACGCGGGAGGCACCGGAGCCGGAGCGGGAGCATCCGACAGTGCCGCCGCCAGACTTTGGAGGCTGAAGCTGTCCATCAGCGGCGAAGGCCCGGCCTTCTCCGCCACCGGTGCCGTGATGCCCGGAGCGGCGAGGAAATCCACATCCAGCACAGGCTCCTCATCCGGAACATCCCGCTTTCCCATCAAAGGGGTCGCCTTTGCCTCCGCCGGCGTGAGCAAAAAGTCATCCGCCGGTGCCGGGGCCGCCTCCACCGCGGTGACCGGCACATCGATGCCTTCGAGCGAGCCCGCCACGCGCGCGAACTCCTGGCGCTGCGCTTCAGACAGCAGTGCGGATTCAGCCGGGGGGGTCTCGCCGGGAGTTTGAGGGACGATCGTAAAGTCTGGAAACGGGGCCAGGGGCGGGAGGTCTTCCGACGGCATGGACGCGATCATGGCTCAAGTCCCCCGGATAGGCAAGGCGTTGCAATGCAGCGAATCCTTCCGCCGCCAAAATACAGCAATTCTAATTTCAGTGGAAAATTCCACACATTGCCCGGCCCGCTCACTGGCTGCGTCCACGGGCTTTGGCGGGCTCATGGCTGCGGCTCTGGGCGGGGGAAGCGCCTCCGCTTTTCAATTCGGCAAAGATCAGACGACCCGCGCTGGTTTGGAGGGCGGAACTCACGGTAACAATCGCCGTCTGACCGATCCGGATACGGGCATGGTTGACGACGATCATCGTCCCGTCCGGCAAATAGCCCACGGCCTGATGCTCATCCTTCCCCTCTTTGACGAGCACCAGTTCCAGTTCGTCGCCGGCGTTGACGATCACCCGCATGGCCTGGGCGAGATGGTTGAGATTCAGCACTTCCAGTCCCTGGAGTTGCGCCACGCGGCCGAGATTTGCGTCGTTGGTGAGCAGTTTGGCGTCGAGGGTTTTGGCCAGTTGGACGATCTTCGTATCGACGAGCTTCTCGTTTGGCTGGTAGTCGTCGTGGATGGTGACTTCCAGTCCCTGAGCGCGCTTGAGCTCCTCCAGACATTCCAGGCCGCGGCGCCCGCGCTCCCGCTTCACGGTTTCCAGCGAGTCGGCGAGGACATGCAGTTCATCGAGGACGAAACGGGGAACGATGAGAGTGCCGCCCAGGAAGCCGGTGGCACAGATGCCCGGCAGACGGCCATCGATGATGATGTTCGTATCCACCAGCAGCGGCTGTTGAATGATGCCCTCATTGCGAAAACGGACGTAGGGAATAATGAGCGAAAACTCCTGCCGGTTGCTGCGCAGCGCGAGCGCGGTGCCCAGATAGCCCAAAGCAAGATAGATGCTCAGCTCGATCCAGTTTCCCTTCCCGCCGGTGTTCTGAGCCCACGGGATGGTGGTAATGAGATAGGCGCAGAAAATGCCGATCATCAGTCCGAAGGTGCCGGCGGAGAAACTGCGGATGGTGAGATTTCGCAGGAGAATATCGATCCCGATGATCAGCCCTCCAAAGAGCAGCGCGACGGCCACCGCCAGGACGCTGGAAATTTCCCCGGAGCTGACCGAGGCGACGGACATGCCCAGGAGCACACAGCACACGAGGAAGATCGCGCGAACAGTGTGAATAACGGTACGGGGCGGCATCGGAAAAAAGGTGTTGGGATAAGAAACCGGCGGCGATCAGCGGCGGCGGGTGGGTTTTGCCGGCGGGGGTGCCACCGGGACCTCGATTCTGGACGGCTCCTTGTCTTTGTAGAAGAGGAGGCCCCGCTGCCTCAGATTGGCGATCAGCCTCTGGAGGTTGTCCTTCAATATGGAGTCATTCAAAAGGGCATACAGCACCCCGCGGCCGGACCGGGCTTCCTTAAGCAATGCCTCCAGCGCATCCGAAGCACTGCGCAGGGCGCTGGTGGCCCCCGCAAATCCCTTCATGCCCGGACCAATGCTGTCCATGGCGCGGTCAATTTTCTCGACCGCATTGCGGGCCGTAACCGACGTCGCAGAAGCGTTTTGCATTGTCGTGCGGAGGGACACGAGCGACTCCCGCACGGACGCGATGTTTTCCTCTGTCAGGACCGAGGTCTCAAACTTCTCGATGATCCGGTTCAGGCTCGCGAGCGAGTCGGACATGTGCTTGAAATTCGCATCGGAAAGCACGCCGGTGTTGAGACGGGAAATGGTTTTGTTAAGTTCGGCCAGATTGGACCGGATGTCCTTCATGACCTCTGTCGCCCCGTCCGTGATTTTCTCAGCCACGGCGGTCAGGTCCGTAGCCCCCACGCCATCGAGCGTTTCCCCCGCGGCGATGAACTCCCCGGTGAGCTTGTCGGGAGGGGGAGGTACCACATCCACGGCACAGTCACCCATGAGGCCGACGGTGGTGATCTTGAGCTGGCTGTTCTTCGGAATTTTGTATTCAGGATAGATATCCAGCGAAACCTTCACGCCCCGGAACCCTTCAACCAGTTCCGGAGCTGTGGCCACCTTGCCGATGGGGGTACCGGCACGGCGGACGGGCGCGCCTTTGATCAGATTCTGGGCGTCGGAAAAAATGGCGTTGATGGTGTAGGGCTTGCGCATCCAGTGACGGAGCGGACCATATTCCAAAATGAGGCCGCACAGGAGGGCGACGCCGCAAAGGACGAAGATGCCTGCGATCAGTTGAGTGCGGTGTTTGCTTTCAGCCATGAGTAACTGCGGGGGACGTAACGGACGGCGACCATAGTGGCCACCCCGCGTACTTCAAGCTGTTCTCTAAAAGGGCTCCCTAACCCGGCACAGGCGCAGAAAAGGGGGTGAGACGGCGACGTTCCCGGTCGCCCGCGACGGACGAGCGGTGTTGCGAAACGGCGGAGGACGGCCAGGTTCACCTTTTCCAGGATGAAGACGCTCCTTTCTGTCGCCGGTATTGTCGCGTGCACCATATGGGCGGCAGTGGCGTTGCCGGAGAGTTCCGCGGGAGGCAAGAAGGAGGAGCCCGCGTTGATCAAACCGGCGGTTTCCACGGGCACGGGTCTTCTCCTTGAGCCGCCGCTGGATTTATCCGGTTTTACACGGGAGCAGTTTGCGGCGGCCAGTGCGACGGTCGGGGCCGCGAAAATCCACAAGACGTGGACGTCGCCCGTGACCCCGTTGCCGCCTCACCCGCGGCCGGGAGCGAAAGGACTGACCGCAGATGAGGTCAAGGCCTGCATGAAAGAGGTGCGCCGGCTGTTTGATGAGGGTGCGTCCGTTCCCATTTCAGACACCGGGCTCATCAGCACCCAGGAGGATGTGATTCGCCGTCCGATGCTGAATCACATCGCCGCGTTTTCGAATGCGACGGTGCGCGCCTATCTGCTCGTGCAGAGGACGACGAAGGAGAAGGGCTGGAGCTATTTTTCAATCGTGCAGGACCTCACCGTGGAACCACCGCTGGACTACTACGGCCATATCAAGGATGCAGAGGTCAAATTCGAAGGCAGGAGCTGCTACAAGTGCCACTCCTCCGGTCCGCTGGCCATTCATCCCGCGCGCGCCGATCTCGTTAGCG
>DATAIE010000755.1:0-5133 GCA_036262875.1 Verrucomicrobiales bacterium | reverse complement strand
TGTTCCAGCCGCTGGGAGTGAAGTATCGCGGGGATGAGGTCTACATCACGTGCCGCGACCAGATCGCGTGTCTCAAGGACTTGAACGGCGACGGTGAAACGGACTTCATTTCCAACTTCAACAATGACCAACAGGTCACCGAGCACTTCCATGAATTTGCGATGGGCCTGCAAACGGATGCCGCCGGTAACTTCTACTATGCGAAGTCCGCGCGCCATGCCTTGCCGGCCGTGGTGCCGCACCACGGGACGCTGCTGCGCGTGAGCGCCGACGGCTCGCACACGGACATCCTCGCTACCGGATTCCGCGCGGCCAACGGCGTGTGCCTCAACGGCGACGGGTCCTTTTTTGTGACGGACCAGGAAGGCCACTGGACGCCGAAGAACCGCATCAACCGCGTGAAGCCGGGCGGCTTCTACGGCAATTTGTTTGGATACACAGACGTGACCGATCCCTCGGACGCAGCGATGGAGCCGCCGATGGTATGGATCACGAACGACAAGGACCGCAGCCCGGCGGAGCTGCTCTGGGTGCCCAAAGACGCCTGGGGCCCGCTCGGCGGGACGCTGCTGAACCTGAGCTACGGCACGGGCCGCGTGTTTGCGGTGCCTCACGAGCAGGTGAACGGCGTGTGGCAGGGAGCGGTCTGCGAGCTCCCGCTGCCGGCCTTTCCGGATGGCATCATGCGCGGGCGGTTTGCGGCGGACGGCACGCTGTATGCCTGCGGGATGTTCGCGTGGGCCGGGAATGCGACAGCGCCCGGCGGTTTTCACCGGATCCGAAGCACGGGACGGCCAGCCTGCGTGCCCGTGGCGGTTCATGCGCGCCCGGAAACGCTGGAAGTGGTTCTGAGTGACCCGCTGGAGGTGGCGAGTCTCAAACCGGAAGCCTTCCGGTTCAAAACCTGGGCTCTCAAACGCAGCGCGAACTATGGTTCGCCGCACACGGATACGAAGCTCCTGCCTGTTTCCGCGGTATCGAGCGCAGACGGCAAAACTATTTCCCTGACGATTCCGGGGCTCGCGCCCACGCAGTGTTATGAACTGATTTTTTCGGGGCGGGATGCGACCGGGAAAACGGTGGAGCGGAATCTCCACGGCACGATTCTCCGGCTGAATTGAGGAGAGGGCGGTTATTGAAACGCGGCACTGTCCAGCCGGAAGCTTTCTTTCTCATGTGTAAGTCCCGCCAGAAGGCAAAGCGGGTTTCGTCCCGTGATTCCAGCTTGCCCGGCGGAAGTCCGCGCTTATCAGCCTCCGCATGTCGAAGAAACCTGTAGTTCTCATCATCCGCGACGGCTGGGGCATCAATCCCGGCGGTCGCGAGAAGGCCGTGGAAAACGGCGACGCCACCCTCCTGGCGCGCACTCCGTTTCACGACCACCTCTACGCCAAGTATCCGGTCTGCCGTGTCTCCGGCAGCGGCGAGGATGTGGGACTGCCGCCAGGGCAGATGGGGAACAGTGAAGTGGGACACCTGAATCTCGGCGCGGGGCGAATCGTTTATCAGGACCTGACACGCATCAACAAAGCCATTCGCGACGGGGAACTGGAAAAGAACGAAGTGCTGCAGGAGGCGTTTACGAAGGCCCGGGGACGGCGGGTGCATTTTATCGGACTGGTGAGCGACGGCGGGGTTCACAGTCATCAGGACCATCTCGTCGCGCTGTGCACGGCGGCCAAAGAGGCGGGCCTGGAGGATTTGATGATCCACGCCATCACGGACGGCAGAGACACCGATCCGCGGAGCGGAACCGCGTGCCTTGCAAAGCTGGAGGCCGATCTCGTGCCGACCGGCGCAAAAATCGCGACCGTGGTGGGACGCTACTACGCCATGGACCGCGACCTGCGGTGGGACCGGGTGAAGATCGCGTGGGACGGCATCGTGCTGGGCCGCGGAGAAGTTTGCACCGCTGCGCCTTCGGTGGCCGTGGCGAACGCCTATGAGGCCGAACCGCGGGGAGACGAGTTTCTTCATCCCATGATCTTCAGCCACGACATGCGCCACCGCGTGCGGGAGGGAGACGTGATCATCTGGTTCAACTTCCGCGCCGACCGCGCCCGGGAGCTGACGGAGGCGTTTATGGATCCGGCATTCACCGGATTCGAGCGGGAGCACACGCCGCATATTTCGTATTACACTCTCACGGAATACAAAGAAACCTACTATACTTTGGGCGTCCGGGTGATCTTTGAGCCCATTGGCATGACGAAGATTCTCGGAGAGGTCGTGTCCGCAGCGGGCCTCACACAGCTTCGCGCGGCGGAGACGGAAAAGTTTCCACACGTCACCTTTTTCTTCAACGCGGGGACGGACACTCCATTCCAAGGCGAAGACCGCTATCTGGCGGTCAGCCCGAAGGAGGTGCCCACTTATGATTACAAGCCGCAGATGGCCGCTCCGGACCTTACCTTCGAGGTGTGGCGGCGTTTGGAAAACTATGATCTGGTGATCATGAACTTCGCAAATCCCGACATGGTGGGACACACCGGCGTGGTGGAGGCCGGCATCCATGCGTGCGAGACGATCGACTTCGCGCTGGAGTTGATCGTGGAAAAAGTACTCTCGTTAGGAGGCAAACTTTTCATTACCGCGGATCACGGGAATTGTGAACTTATGCGCAATCCGGACGGCTCGCCGAACACGGCGCATACGACGAATTTGGTTCATGGGATTTATGTGGCGGCTGATACGTCAGGTGTGACTCTGCGGGATGGCATCCTTGCGGATATTGCCCCGACGCTGCTGGCGATGCTTGGCGTGGCGCAACCCCCGGAGATGACCGGGCGCAGCCTTCTCGGCACCGCTGAAAGTTAGTTCCGGACGGGGATAATGTGCGAAAAGAGCCTCCGGCGGGTGTGCTAAATTAAGGAGAAAATCAGTTGCCAATTCCCCTGACAGGCGACTATTCTCTTCCCAGTTTCCCTTCGCGGGCGGCCCTCGAATGCCGCCCGGGTGATTGATTCAGCCGGTTTTGCTGATGGTCTGCTCCACCGCTGAGTCACCGGAGACCTGCCGTCCCTTCCGGGCAGCACTACAGCCATGCTGTATTTCCGCACTGACAATTCCCGCCTCCCTCAAATGCCGGTCTCAAACCGGAAAAGGGCAGCGCATACCGCCGGTTTTGCACCGGTCTCCTCCTCTTTCCCTCTGGAAATCCCCTAGTCCCCTCCCTCCGTCATGGCTGGTCATAATAAATGGTCCAAGGTCAAGCACATCAAAGCCGTCGTTGATGCGAAAAAAGGTAAAGTCTTTTCCAAAATTGCCCGTGAATTGACCATCGCCGCAAAGAACGGCGGGCGGGACCCGGACATGAACCCGCGCCTGCGCTCGGCAATCTCCGCGGCGAAAGCGTCGAATATGCCGAGTGACAATGTGGACCGGGCCATCAAAAAAGGACTCGGTGAACTCGAAGGAGCCGCCATGGAGGAGATCACCTATGAGGGGTATGCCCCGGGCGGCGTGGCCATGCTGATCGAATGTGTGACTGACAACAAAAACCGTGCGTCCTCGGATGTGCGCACGGCGTTCAATAAGGGAGGCGGAAGCATGGGCAGCGCCGGAGCCGTGGCCCACATGTTCCAGCGGCGCGGGGAAATAAAACTGCCCGCCGCCGCGGCGACGGAGGATGCCGTGCTCGAGGCCGCGCTGGATGCGGGTGCCGACGATGTCGTGAGCGATGCCGAGGAGCACACCATTTACACCGCGCCCGACAAGCTCTATGCTGTCGCCGGAGGACTGAAGGAGAAGGGCCTTTCCACCGCCTCCATCAAACTCGTCTACGTGCCCGGCACCATCATCACCCTAACGGATGCAGATGTGGCCCGTCAGGTGCTGAAGCTTTACGATACTCTCGACGATCTGGACGACACACAGACCGTCTCCGCCAATTTTGAAATCACGGATGAAGTTCTCGAAGAACTGGAAGCATGAACCCTTTATTCCCCAACCCCTTCCCGGCCCTGTCCCGGACCAACCCTGGCATGAAACAGCCATGACCGATATCGACTCAGAAACGACGCCCGGCGAGCCGGCTCCCGTGAAGGAGCGCTCCGCCAAAAAGGCCGTCGCTAAAAAGACTGCGGTGAAGAAGGCCGCCGCCAGATCCGCACCGGCGGCCGAAGCGCCTGCTCCCGCGGTAAAGAAAAAAGCGGCCGTCAAAAAGAAAGCGGTGTCCGCAAAGGCGGCACCCGCACCCGTGCAGGAGCCGGAGTTGCCCTTCATCGAAGCGGCTGCCCCGCCGGTGAAGAAGAAAGCAGTGAAAAAGAAAGCGGCCGGGAAAAAAGCCGCCGCTCCCGCCGCTGCGGTGGAGGAAGCAGCACCGGCGCCGGTGGCCGAAGCTCCGGCACCGCCCGCGGAATCTGAACCGGCAGCTCCCGGGCCTGAAGCTCCGCAGGGTGAACGCGAATTCAGAGACCATCGCGGGCCACGGCCCGACCGGCCTCCGCATCATCAAAACGGGCAGGCACCGCCTTCCCAGGCACCGCCCGGCCCGGACGGCCAGCCGCGCCGCCTCACCAAATGGGAGCGGTGGAAGCTGCGGAAGGAAAAGTTCAAGCAGATGAAGCAGCAGCGGTACCTTGAAAAACAGGCACGGCTGCAAGGCGGGGAAAACGGACACGCGCCTCAGGAGGGAGCCGCCCCGCAGGAGGGAGAGCGTCCGTTTCGCCCGGAGGTGCAACTGGGACCGCCCGAAGACTGCGCCGGACTGCTGGAACTCACGCCCGGCAAGGGCTTCGGCTTCCTGCGCCCAAAAGAGCGCAACTTCGCACCGCTGCCGACGGATCCGTTCGTCACTCCCGAAATGGTTCGCAATCTCGGCCTGCGTGACGGGCTGTGGGTGGAGGCCGTGATGCGGCGCGGAGGACGCGGACCGCAGGTGGTGGAGATCAAGAGCGTGAACGGCCGCGAGCCGGAAGCCTATCGCATGCTGCCGCTCTTCGAAGAGCTGACGGCGATCAATCCGTCAAAGCGCTATATTCTCGAAACGCTGCCGAGCCGTTATACCACGCGGCTCATCGACTTCATTTCACCGATCGGGCGCGGCCAGCGCGGCCTGATCGTGGCTCCTCCGCGGGCCGGAAAGACCACCATTCTCCAGCACATCGCGGAGGCGGTGCGCGAAAACTATCC
>DATAIE010000754.1:0-4833 GCA_036262875.1 Verrucomicrobiales bacterium | reverse complement strand
CCTCGCCCTTGTCGGACAGGACGGAGGGGACCGTGAGCGGCCGCCGCGCGGTGAAGGACACGCCTTCCGGGAGTTTGGTAACAAAGCCGAGAGAAGCCCTTTGCCGTTCCTGGGCGGCAGCGCTTCCCAGCCGCTGAGCCTCCATCCATGGCAGCAGTTCACTGCACGCAGAAAGCACGGCACTCCGGCGCGCGTTCTGTGCTGCAAAAACGGCGGCGGGCCCACCCGTCTGCAACGCTGCGGGATTCATGCGGACCGCCACCGAATTCCGCTCCATCACATCCGTGCCATCCGCTTTCATCACGCCGGACCACGGGTGATTCGAGAGGTGCATCCAGCCGTTTTCGACGGTGACGCTCACGTGCACCTGTGCGAAACCATCGAGATCCATCACGTAGAGCCGCCGTCCGTCCGCCTCGCTGTTCACACTCCGCACATGTAAATAGGAGCTGCCACTCGCGCGTGCCGTGCTGTCCAGGGCGGCGAGCGCGAGCTTTTCATTCTCCAGTTCGAAAAGCAGATCCACTGGACGGGTCAGCATCGCCACCAGGAGTCCGATCCCCGCCAGGTTGTTCATGCCGCCCCGGGCAAAGACGCCTCCCAACTGCTGCATGCCGGCCAGACCTCCCAGTTGCAGCACCGGATCGGAATCGGGAAAAGCCACCGCCACGCGTCCGGTGAGACCTGCGCTGCCCACCGTGAGACCTGGCGTCAATTCCTGTCCGCCTTTTTGCACAACGTCCCTTTTCAAGGCGACGCCTAACATCGCCACCGGCGGTGGTGTCAGTTTGGGAAGTGCCGCCGGGCGCGATGCATCCACCGCTTCCTTCAAGCCCGTGTAGAGCGAATTGTCCACGAGCGGTAAAATGAAAGTGCCCAGCGACCAGGTGCCCGGCACCGGCTCATCCAACCGGATGGCGATCGGATCGAAATAGCGTCTCCAGTAGTCCTGATACCGCTCTACGTATGCGCTGTACATCTGCGCTTCGTCCGGAGTGACGGTTGTCACCGGTACGGCGCTGAGAGGCTTGAGATTCGCCAGCGAGCCCCAGACGCTGGACACAGCTACCGGTCCCGGCTCCAGGGTGAAGTCCTTGAATTCCGCGGCCGCCGGTTCGAATCCAGCGGCCTCGGAGGGATCCCACGCATTTCGTCCGGCCCGGCGGGCAAAAGCATAGCCTTTTCGAATGAGCGTTTCCTTGTCCGGGGCAGGCTGGCCGTGGTCCAGCTGATACAGCAGGGCGGCGGCGGTGAGAGACTCCATCGATTCCCTCGCGAGGAGCCGCCGGTGCTGTCCGATTTTCACCTCCGGCCCGGTGAGCCGGCGGATGAATGCATCGCTGAAGTAACAATAGGCCACCGTAGCCGCGGAGTCCGGCAGCTTTTGCCGCATGCAGCGGAGTTCATCGGACGCGCCCAGACTGCCCTTTCCTCCATTGTCCGCCAGTTTCACGGCCAGGGCCGCCTCGGACGCACTGGTGGAGACGATGAGCACCCTGCCGCGCCGCACCAGATGGCATTGCCCGCCGTTCCCCGGAAGTGTCAGAACGGCATCCGTCCCGGGCAGGGCTTTGAACAGTGGAGGGCCACCCTCCTCTTTCATTTGAATAAGGAAGGTAATATCCGTCGCGTCTTTGAGGAAAAGGTCCGGAAGATAAAAGGCCACACATTCCGCCCGCCCGGCTTTGATCCATTCCTGCACCGTCTTCTCATCGAGACCCAGGCGAGTCAGATACTTTTGCCACAGCCCGTAATCCGCCACGCCGTCCGTCACTGGAGACGATAGATTTTCGGATGCTTCGCCCAGGCGGTCGATGACCGTGCGAATGCGTTTTGGCTGAGGGAAAAAAGCAAAGAAGCGATCCGCGGGACAGAGGGATGCCAGCGGCATCGGCGGAGGATTGGCACCGCGGGCCATTTCCGCAAAGGGATGGGATTTCACGCTGAGCTTCGGCAGAGACTCGAGACTTACCGGCCCGTCCGGACGTTTTCCCTGGCGTCCGCTCCGGTCGCCGATGTCGTGCAGTTGCAGGGTTTCCGTGACAGCGCAGCGTCCGCCGAAAACGGCAAAAGTGTCCATCGGTTCGAGTCGCTCCGCGCTGAGAAAGCCGCGTTCCCTGCGGGGAGGGCTTCCGTTGTAGACGAGGCGCGTGCTTTCCAGCCACCGTTCGGTAATGCTGCCGGAGGGCGGAAAGCCGGTCTCCACCCAGGTTGCGGCGCGGGCCGTGGCCCATGGGCCTACCGTTTGGTAAGTGACGGACTCCTCGCGCGGATTCCACGTCACAGAGCAGGTACGCCTGGAAACGGAGCCGGAGAACTTCAATTCAACCGGCCTGGAATTCTCTCCCGTCACGCCGAAGACGACGTATTTGTCTGTCCACCGGCTGTCTCTTTCACCGGTACCGCGATCCTCCGGTCTGCTCAATACGACCTGTGAAACGGATCCGTCCGCCGGCACGTCCTCCAGGCGCCAGAGATCGTCTCCGGGAAGCTCCAGCGCTGCCGCTGCCACCGTGAGTCCTGTTTTAGGATCGGTCGTGCGCGCGGTTTTGGTCACTCTTCCCCGCTCCTGGGCGGCAAGGGGTGTGGCGCAGAGCAGGAAGACCGGGAGACATCGGAGGGGTTTCATAGCGCTGAACCCTATTCCTCCACGGCTTTCCGGCCCCATCGAAAATTCCGAATCCTCCATCGTCAGGAGTGATATTGCTTTCCTCCCGCTTCTCATGGTTTGTGCCCCGTAAAAACCTCTTTCGGACCAGCGGAAATTCCCGCATGGTATTCCCGTCTCATGAGTGAAGCCGCCAGTCCCCCTCTTCCCGCCGCTGCCGCCTCCCGCCGTTCGCGCCGGCGGCGCAGGAATTCCTCATGGAAAAAGGTGTGGATCGCGCTTGGCAGCGTGGCGCTTTTGTTGGCGGGCCTGTTTTTTGGCGCGCGCATCTGGCTCAAGAGCTACCTGCAAAGCGACAAGTTCCGGGTGTGGATCAGTGCGGAAATTTCAAAGCGCCTCAATGCGCAGGTGAATCTGAACAGTATCCGCTGGCAGGATTCGTCGGCCATGGTGGGCACCTTCACTGCGGAGGGTTCACCGGAATCGCCGTTTGCTAAAGTCGAAGCCAGGGACATCCGGGCCACCATCAACGCCGGGGCCATCTGGGACCGGGTTTGGCAGGTGGACGAGGTGAAAATAGCCCGGGTGTTTCTCGATTTGTCGAGCACCGCACCGCGTCCGGCGGCTCCGAATACCTCCGGAGGGGACAGGAACAGCGGATCGTCAGGCTTTCTTTCCTCGTTCCTGCCGAACCGCACGGTGGTGAAGGGAATCGACATCGATCAACTTGCCCTCGACTGGAAAGGTGCGGCCCATTCCGCGGGAGCCCGCGGGATTGGAGTTCATGTGAAGCCGGCGGAACGGAACGAATTTTTCCTCGCCAGCGGTCGTGGAGGGACTCTTGATCTCGATCTTTTGCCGAATACGCCGGTGAAGATCGAGAATTTTGAAGCCTCGCTGCAGGGGGACGAAATTTCACTGGAGCAGTTCAATGCGGAGGCTGGCGGTGCGGATATCAGCGCTGAGGGAACCATTCTTACAGGGGAAAAGGCGATGATGAACCTCAAAGGATCGGTCTCCGGACTCGATCTCGCGCGGTGCGTGCCGGAGGACTGGATCAAGAAACTGAAGGGCAAAGTAGAGGGCGAGGTGAAGGTGAGCGGCGACCCGCGCAATTTCGACCGCCTCGCGTGGACGGGCACCGCCAAACTTCGTGATGGCCTCCTGGAAGGGCTCCCGCTCCTCCAGGTGATCGCCCGGAAGACGCGGAATGAGAGTTTCATCCGCCTTTCTCTCCGCGAAGCGCGCACGGACTTTACCCGCACCGCCGAGGGCGGGTGGGTCCTCGAGAAAATGATGGTGGACGCCCCGGGGTTGCTTCGGATGAAAGGCGGCGCCAGCGCCGCACCCGATGGCAAACTCTTTGGTGAACTGCTCCTGGGAGTCGTCCCCGGCACGCTGCGTTACCTCGCCGGTGCCGAGCAGCAGGTCTTCCTGCCGTTGAATCAACTGGTGGTCACTCAGCGCGAGCGGGCCCTGTTCAATGCCGAAGACTCCGGTCTTCTTTGGACCCGCCTGCAGCTTCGCGGCACGCTTGATCACCCGCAGGAGGATCTCGCCGAACGCCTCGCCAGAGCGTGGTTCAACGCCACAGTCGATGAAGTGCTGAACATGAGTGTGGATGGTGCCATCAAGGCGGCGGAAGCCGCTTCCAAAGCGGCGGCTGAAGCAGCCGGCACCGTAATCGAGAAAGCGCCGGATCTTATCAATAACGGCTTCAAGACGGGCACGGAGCTCCTGCAAAAAGGAGTGGAAGGCAGTGGCGACCTCCTCCAGAAGGGCGTCGATGGCGGCCTGAAAACGATTGAAGGACTGATCCCGGGCAGGTAGCCTTAAATCACGACGATCCTGCCGTCTTTGATATCCAGGCAGCGGTCTTTGAGCGCCTGCCGGGTCTGGCGCTGGAAGTACACCCGGGCACTCCCGATCTCGAATATCTCGTGAGGTTTGGCTCCGCCGAGAGGTTGCCAGATAAGGCTGATCCACGACTGCCCGGCCCGTTCCCCCTCTTTGCAGCGCACGTAGCTGAGTTCGGGAATGAGTCCAAAATTGGCGGCTCCTTCCCGCGCCTTCCACTCCTCCAGCCATTCTTTGAATGCACCGGTGATGATGACTCCGCAACGCAGGCGCTCCAGCATGAAGCGGAGAAAACGGGGAATCGCCAATGAGGCAACCGCCATCTTGAACCTTGAGTGTCGCAGAGATGCGATTTTCTCAAATTTCCG
>DATAIE010000753.1:0-5096 GCA_036262875.1 Verrucomicrobiales bacterium | reverse complement strand
GCGGTTAATTGGGAAATTGCGAAACTGGTTTTGACCTTACGGTGTTGATGCAGTTTTCAGGACTTAGTGCGGGGTTTTTCGATTTCGGTGACCCGGAGATCGTTCGGGCGGTCAAACAGTGGCCTTCGTCGTTTCCACGCGTCGGGTGATTTGCGGGTGCAACTCCGTGGACACCTAAGCTGCCTTTAGCTTGAGGGGTTCGTTTTCCCTGACAACCAATACCGGACAGCCCGCGTGTCGAACGACGCGCTCGGCCACGCTTCCCAGGAATGCGTGCCTAATTCCAGTGCGCCCGTGAGTAGACATGATGATCAAACTGGCATGATCGTCTTTAGCAAATTGAACGATTTCGTTCCATGCCACTCCCGCTGCCACTTTGGTTCGCACCTTGATTCGCGTCCCAATCAGCTGGGCAAGATTATCCAACTCCTTTTGAGCGGACTGTCTAAAGGCGTCTGTGCTTGTAGTGTCGGGCAGGCCCTCGTCACTTACCGGCGCGGGAAGCGGAGTCAGTACATGAAACAGAATTAAAGAGGAGCCGAACTTTTCGGCCATCTCCAGAGCGCAACAGAGTGCCGATTCGCTGCCTTCTGAGAAATCGATCGGGACGAGGATATGTTCAATCTTCATGATAAGACGAGTTAGATACCAATGGTCATGGCCTGAATTGTTCGCGCATGAGTCGCGCGGTTCGCGGTACCAGTTCGCACTTGCCGCCCGTCCTGCCACTGACGGAAGATTCAGACTGAACTAGTCGCTCTCATTATGCGGATAAGGAATTCCTTTACCGAGTCCGGCCCGGCACTTCCCCGTGGATGCAGATCTTTTTAAAATGGGCCCATACCACGGCCAACGTACAGATGCCGCTGAGCGGCATGATGACCGCAGCGACGAGCGGGCTCATAACACCGGCCAGGCTGACCCCTGCGGCCAGGACATTGTAGGCAATAGCAAAGGCGGCAACGCACCTCACCGCCCTGGTGCGCAGGTCGGAAATCCGGAACAGCTGCCCGGCGAACGCAAGGCTGCGACTGAGGAAATAAAAGTCTGCTTTGGATTCCAGCATCCCCTTGTCCACCACAGGAGTGCCTGTGCAACAGGCGGCTGAAAAAGCCAAACTGTCGTTCAATCCATCGCCAATGTAGAGCGAGTCCCTATGGTCAATTTCCCGCACCTTCGCCTCTTTTTCGTAGGGCGTTTGAGCGCCAAACACACGTGATTCCGGGATCCCCACCCGCCGGGCAATAGAGTGCACCTTGTCAGGCTGGTCTCCGCTGAGGAGATGTAAAGTCAGGTGGCGGGCCGCGAGATCTCTGATCGCTTCCACCGCATCAGGCCGGAGGCTGTCGCGAAACCGGAACTGCGCCACCGCTACCCCGTCGCACGCAAATACCGTACTGTCACCGGACGTCCGGGGCGAGGCCCACCCCGCCCTTCCCAGCGACCAGCGGGCACCTTGCTTGTCTGTGAACGCGAGACCCTGCCCGGGAGTTTCCTCCACGGCAGTCCTGGCGGAGGGCCCAGTGACGCCGGAGGACGCGAGAGCCTCGGTGAGCGCACGGCTCACCGGATGAAGACTATCGAATACCAGGACGGCCAGGGCGTTTCGAGGCTCAGCTTTCAATGCCGTCAACGCTTCCGGATTTTCAAGAACCGGGGTCTCGAGCGTCAGGGTTCCCGTCTTGTCAAAAATGACATGGCGTACGCGCCGCAGCCGTGGCCAGAAGTCTGGCCTTCGCACAAAGACGCCCATGCGCTCGAGGCATCCGGCGCTCAGATCATCCGCAAACGGAATGGCCACACCGAGCGCACATGGACAAGATACGACCAGCACGGAAATCGTCACCTGAAGCGCGCGCGCCACATCGCCCGTGGCGGCCCACCATGCAAGGAATCCGCCTGTCGCGAGGATCAACACTGCCGCGATGGCATATTTTAATACGCGATCGAGAAACGGATGATTTCCCGGTCCTTCGCTGCGCTCTCGCAGCTTGCGGTAGAGTGAATCCTGCCATGCTTCAATTGCCTCCAGTTCCACGGGCAGGGACCCCACGTTCAAACTGCCGGACGCTACGCGGTTTCCTGCAGAAAATACCCGTGGCTCGGGCTCTCCGCTAATGGACTCCATACTGAACGTGGCACAGTTGGACAGCAGCCGTGAAGCGACTGGAATGATTTGGCCTGACTCCACGAGATACCGTTTACCCGGCCGGAGTGCGTCGCACCCGATCTTCTCTCCGTCCGCATTCCTCAACGTGCCGGTCTCTCCCATAAGACGGAGCAAGCGACCGCGATTCCGTTCGACTCCTGCGAGTTGCAGTTTTCTTCCCGCCAGCATCAAAAATGTGAACACAGCCACAAAATCGAAATATTGTAGAGACTCTACGCCCGTCATCCAGCCGGTGAGCGAGCCGGCATAGGCGGATACTATTCCCAGTGCGATGGGTAGATCCATGTGTAACACACCGCATTGGAGGCACTTTACCGCGCGCCCGATGAAATAACTGCCGCCCGTAACTACCGCGAGTGTGGCTGAAAGACCCGCCACAAGGGTGAAAATGCCAGCGAGTTCAAAGCCGGACTCCATGCCAAGATAGCGGGGCAGAGAAAAGGCCATGGCGTTCATCGCAAATGCGCCACACAATCCCATGCGTCCCGGGAATCCGGTTTCCCGCCTTTCCTCTTCTCCCAAAGGTCCCAGAAGATATCCGAATTGACGCAGTTCCTCAGCCAGTTGCACCAGATCGCACTGGCCGGAAACGCAATCCAAATTCAACCGGCCCGGATGCGCACGCCCCCGCGCACACAGTACACCCGGCTGGCCCTGCAAAATCCGCTCAATGAGCCAAACACAGCCAGTGCAGGAAATTCCTTGAACGGCAAACTCGTAAGACTCTGCGCGCCCCGCTGCGCCGGCCGGCCTGCGCTCCGCGAGTTCCCGCAGCCAGCCATAGTCCCGGCGCAGCAGAGCGGCGGATTTCACCGGGGGCACCGGACTGCTCCCTTTCAGCACATAGAACTGATCAAGTCCATTTTGAAGAATGAGATTGTGTACGAACGTGCAGCCGCCGCAGCAAAATATGTCCTCCGGTTTTCCGGCTTTGAAACGGGTGCCGCAGTGTTTGCACTCGCGGCACTCCGGCAACACAGGTGAGGGCGCGGAATTCATATCATGGAGACTCACAGAACGGGCAGGAGGGTGTAGAGGGTGCGCTGTTCTTTTCTGAAGCTGTCGCATTATGCGGCCACAGTCGCGCAACGATTATAATTGAGGTAATGAGACATACGCCACGCATCACGCGCTGCATGGTGGCAGGTTTCAGCCGCCGCTGCCAAATTTGAAACCGGCGTTGTACGATCCAGAGGAGTGGAATCGTACCCATCGAAAACGCCATCATAAACTCAGCTCCCTTGATGGCGGAACCCGTCATAAGAGCCATTCCGGTCATCATATAAAGCGGGCCGCACGGAAGCAAAGGCGTGGCGAGTCCCAGTGCAAATGCCCCGCGCTGCAAAGGGACACGAAACAATCGCATGCGCGTACGCGCCGCCCATTTCCTGAGGAACGGCGGTCGCGGCAGGTGCAGGCGCATCCCGCACGCCATGAGCAGCAGTACGACCGCGAGCACCCATGGAAACAGCATGACCGGCGATTGCGTAATCCGCTCCAGCGGCCACCGTCCGAGTGCACCCGCGACCGCGCCCAGCGTTGTGTAGGAGAGCACCCGGCCGATATGATAGAAAACTCCCGCACGCAACTGCTCGTCCGGTGTGCCTTTCAAACTCATTAGGCTGCAGGATACTGATCCGCACATGCCTGCGCAGTGCAGGCTGGTGGCCAGGCCGGCTGCAAGAGCGCCTGCAGCGGTATTGATGGCTTCAACGGCGGCCATGAACGGAGGGAGAGAGGGTTGGGGGGTCCGGCGGGACGTTTCGGCTCACGTAGATTACAAATCCGACCCACCACGCAACGAACAGGGCCTTGGCTACGACGATGATGATCCAGGGACGCTGGCGAATCCAGGCTTTCATGGGGTATGAGCGTCAGCAGGTGAAGCGTCCTTCATGAAGAGCCGCGGGTCGGGGCCGAGAAACTCGACTTCTTTGGTGATCAGGTCTCCTCCTCCCGCCGGGCGGCCCGATATCTGGAATTTGAACTCGCCTTGATAGTCCGTGGCCTTCATGGTGAACATCAGCGTCTGTTGCAATTCCTGCTGCGGAGCCACCACTACTTCATTTTGAAGTCCGGCTGCGATGAGACCCGGTGGTGCACCCTCGATCATTAATTTGTAGGCGACCGGAGCATCGGCCTTACTAACGAGGCGGAACAAAAACTGATTCCGCACCACGTCGTGATCGACGAAAAACGGCATGCCCCGCATCCGCACGACTGTCATTTCAAAAGACTTCAGCCGGGTGATGCCCAGAGCGAAAGCACCGGCCCCCATTAGCATCAAAAGCGCATATACAAGGATCCGGGGGCGAAGGAGACGGCGTCTTTTTCCGGCCAAACCGTTCTGCGAATCGTAGCGGATGAGCCCCGTCGGCCGGGAAAGCTTTTTCATTACTGTATCGCAGGCATCCACGCAGGCGGTGCATCCAATGCATTCCATCTGGAGACCATTACGAATATCGATTCCCGTCGGGCAAACCTGCACGCAGCGACGGCAGTCCACACAGTGCCCGGCATCCGGATCAGTGGCCCGTCCCCGGGGCTCGCCGCGGCTGCGGTCGTAGCCGATCGTAATGGTGTCATCGTCGGTCAACGCAGACTGGAGCCTTCCGTACGGACACATGACGATGCAGAACTGTTCCCGAAACCAACTGAAGCAAAAGTACAAGACGCCCGTAAGAGCCATGACCGCACCAAATTGCAGGCCGTGCATGCGCGGCGAACCCTGCATGTATTCGTACAGCTTCGGAATCGGAACGAAATAGGACAGAAAAATGTGCGCGATGATTCCTGCACAGAGCAGATACAGTGTATGCTTCACGATTCGCCGCAGTGTCTTCTGAACGCCCCAGGGTGCCGCCGCCAACCGGCGTCGGGCCGTAGCGTCGCCGTCGACCAGTCTTTCAATGCGGCGGAAGACATG
>DATAIE010000752.1:0-2553 GCA_036262875.1 Verrucomicrobiales bacterium | reverse complement strand
ACATGCACGCTGCCGGCACGGCTGGCACGGCGGCACAGTTCAATCGGAGTGCCATCGGCGACAATCCGACCCTGATCGATAATGATGGCGCGGGAACAGCAGGCCTCCACTTCTTCGAGAATGTGAGTGGAGAAAACGATGGCCTTCGTTTTGCCCATCTCTTTAATCAGATGCCGCACCACATCTTTCTGGTTCGGGTCCAGGCCGTCGGTGGGTTCGTCGAGAATGAGGACTTCCGGATCGTGAATGATGGCCTGGGCAAGGCAGGTCCGGTGACGGTACCCCTTGGACAGCGTGTCGATGGCCTGATGCCGGACCTTGTGCAGAAAGCAGGTATCGATCGCCTTGCTGACGGCGTCCTTTCTGGCCTGTCCGCTCATTCCCCGGAGTTCCGCGGCGAAGCTCAGGAAACTAGTAACAGTCATGTCCTGGTAAAGCGGGGCGCTTTCCGGGAGATAGCCAATCTTCTTTTTCGCGGCATTCGGCGAATCGGTCATATCCTCGCCACCCACACTCACTGAACCCGACGAAGGGGGGAGATACCCGGTGATCATTCGCATGGTGGTGGATTTTCCGGCGCCGTTGGGGCCGAGAAAGCCGAGAACTTCACCCTTTCGGACACTGAGGGACAAATTGTCCACGGCGACCTTGGGTCCGAAGTGTTTGGACAGGTTTCTGATTTCAATCATACATTCGGGAGGGAGGGTTGCATGGCAACAAAAGGTGGCAGCTGGGGCACAGAACAGCCTGCGCTCCCGGGACCGCCGAACCGGAGAGCGGCACCGTGAACATTGTTTGTCTGACTGTTCAACGATTTTTTAGCGGACTGAATCCGGAGGGCCAAAAAAAGCCGGCCCGAACCAGGTCCGGACCGGCTTTCAGAGAGGGAGGAAAGCGCGTAAATCAGTCAGCAAAAACGCGACGGGAATCGGTCAGGTGGAACACCTTGTCCGTCCAGAGCACGTCCTTCGGCCATTCCGGCGCGGGACCGTCGTTCAAACGGGGGATATTCTTGCCAATGGAGGCATCTTCCGGCTGATTGGAGGCGATGCTGATAGGAGTGCCCTGCGGCACGAGCGCCCAGAATTTAGGAGCCACATTCCATGGCAGACGCACGCAGCCATGCGTGGCATTGTAGGGCTGCACCCAGCCGGCATGGAACCCGTAGGCGCTCTGGAATTCCACCCAGAACGGCATCGGATACTGTCCGTAGCTGCCGGAACGTTTGTTCCGGATCTTCGTGTAGGCGGTGAAATTACCCTGCGGTGTGCCCGCCCCCGGCTTGCCAAAGCAGGCCGTCGTGACCAGCAGCGGCCGGTTCCCCTCCATGACGTAGACGGCGCGGTTGTTTACGCTCGCCTTCACACGGACGGCGGACGGATTCTTCGGACGATAGGCCGGCACATCAAAGGTGCGGCCGTCCGGACCGGATTTGGCGACCGTGGTATTACAACTGGACAAACTGCCGGCGAAGCCCGCAGCCAGCAGTGCCACGGCGAAGGATTTGAGCATTTTCGGAAAGATCATTCAGGTTTCTAAACGAATGATCGCGGCACGGAAAGCGGGAAATCGGCATCATTTGTGCATAGGCTTTCCGCTTCTCATCTCAGTTGCACCCGTAGCCTCAAATATTCACGGACTCCGGCATCCCACGGCTGCGCAGAGCGCCATTTGATCGTGGTCCCGCCCGAGCCGTCAGGAACGGCGCTTTCGAGCACGACGGCCGCGGCGGAGGAATCCCATCCACTGAGGTCCGTGGACCGTTCCGGAATCAGGGCCGCATCGTCCGCGCCCCGGGCCACCTTAACCGTTAGGGTGAGGAAAGGCAGGTCCCCGCCGGGAGTGGAGAAGGTCTGCACGGAAGCCGCGGGAAGCTGTGCCTGCGACGCCGAGGCGGGATTGCCCAGCAGGGTGTACTCGAGGAGGTTATTCAACCCGTCGTTATCGCCGTCGCCGGTATCCGTGATTCCCCCGTGAGAGGCCTTCCAGTCAGAGAAGCGCGTGCCATCGTAGCGGCCCGGAGTTCCATCGATGCCGAGGCTCAGACGCCAGCTTCCGGGCAGCGCGTGATTCGGAATGGTCCACGGCGCCACCAGCACCAGTGAGTATCCCGCACCGTCCGCCTCCACCGGCCACGGAGCTTCGTCGTCATAAGTGAAGTCCCGCACAGTGGTGCCCGCCCCAAAGCTGAGCTTGATCTGCTCACCCGAGTTGGAAAGACTGTCGCTGCTCTGCCAGGCGCCGGCGACGCGAATGGAGCCAAGGTTCGCGGCGTAGCGGGCGTTGAATGCCGCGACATTCTTGACCACCACGGCACGTTCGCCGGGAGCGAGCGAGGTAACGCTGCTGCCCGCGAAATCGAAATCGATGCCCTTGGTAAAACGGATGTTACTCATGTCCAAAGCGACGGCTCCGGCATTCATCACGGTGACGTATTCAAAATCGTCGTCCTCCGTGCTGACGCTGAGTTCGGCCCCGGAAGGCATGCGCGGATGATACATTACCTCGGACACGACGAGGCTGTTGAGGTAAACACTCACATCCGGGTCCGTG
>DATAIE010000751.1:0-8280 GCA_036262875.1 Verrucomicrobiales bacterium | reverse complement strand
CCCGGGTCGTCGCCTCTGCAAAAAGGTGCAGGAAAGAGATCCTTTCCCCCGGGAGCACGCGCACCAGCAGGTGCTCGATTTTATCCGCGACGGTGAACCGGTCATCGACGATTTCCTTAAGGTCCTCCTTTTGGAAACGGTTCAGCACCTTCTGGAAGGCGCGGATGAGGTCGAAGATTCCCAATTCCGGGAAACCGCTCACGTCCTCCTTTTTCAAATCCGGGACCTCCGGGCTGGCCGGGTAGACATTCTCCATCTGCACCTGGCGGCGGGAAAGGAACCCCGCCGCGTCCTTAAACTTCTTATATTCAATGAGTTGCCGTATCAACTCCCAGCGGGGATCCTCCTCATCGCCCTCCTCCTCCGGGGGCTGCACCTGCTTCGGGATCAGCATCCGGCTCTTCAAATACATCAGATTCGCCGCCATCACGATGAACTCCCCGGCAAGATCGATGTTGAGCATCTTGAACGTGTCCAGATACACGATGTACTGGCGCGTGATCCGCTCGATGTTCACGTCGAGGATATCCACTTCATCTTTCTTGATGAGGTAGAGCAAAAGGTCCAGAGGACCCTCGAAAATATCGAGTTTTACCTTATAGTTATCGTCCACGGCGGGTTGAGGCGGGCGGGTATAAAGCAGGGTGCTCCCGGAAGCGCCAGCGGTAAATTCCCTGGATGCTCTTTGCCAGCGGGCTTCCTCCCCACGGCCTCTCAATGAATGGATCGCCTCGCGGTGCCAGACCTTCTCCAAAGTGGTGCAGGTTTTGTCACGCGGGGCGAAAGGGCCGGCTGTCTCCCTTCCATTCCGGCAATGCGCCAAAAGGCCTACGCCCAAAGGCGAATAGCGCCTGGACTCAACACCCGGCACGATAGGGCCCACACGATTCACTCTTCACGGACCCTGTAACACCATGAAAACAACCTCTCAATCAAACGGACTCGCCAGCGTTCACCCTGCCACTCAGCGCCCCGGCCGCAAGGCAGTGGATTTTTGGGGGGCCATTTACGGTCAAATGCTCCGCCGCGGCCTTTCCCACCACGACGCGCAGGACGCCACTCAAAGCTTTTTCCTGAAACTCTCCCGCTGCGGCCTCGCGGACCAGTGGGAACGGGAGGCGGAAAGCGAGTTCCATCTGCAAAACCTGCTCTTCCGCAGCGCCGCCAACCACTGCACCGACGAATACCGCCGCAGCCACCGGGCGCGCCGCGGCGGCTCCTCCCTCCACGTGAGCCTGGAGGGCGACGATTTCGGCTGCGATGTGGCCAGCGCCGCCCCCACGCCCAGCGAAGCCGTTGAGCTTCGTGAACTGAATCAGAAGGTGACTGTCGCGATCAGGGAAATGAAACAGCGCCACTCCGCCCGCGGGCGGGGCACGCAGTTCGCCGCCGCCCTGCCCTACCTGCTCAACGAGGAAAAACACGGAACCCAGCAGGCAGCCGCGAGGTCGGTGAATCTGCCGGCTCCGGCTTTCCGGGCGCTTTTGTGCCGCCTCCGGAGGGAGCTGGCCGGCGAGTTGCGTCAGGATTGCGCCGCCTGAAATCAGGGTCCCGCGGCTGACGGAGAGAGGGCATCCGATTTTCTTTTGCGTCGCTTAAGTTTTCGCCTACGGGGGAGGCTTCCCGTTTCCTGAACCCCGGACATGCCTTCCAAACCCCGCGACCCGAATCCCGATTCTGATCCGCAACTTCCCTTCGATCCCGACCCGTCGCAGGCCGGAGAAGAGAGTGCCGTGACGGCTGGAAACGGTGAGGGCGAAGCGGTACCCGCAGCGCATGCGCACCCGATGACGGCGGTGACCGGCACCGTCACCCCCCGGAATCTGCACCACGTGGGGGAAATGTACGGCAACTGGTTCCTCGACTACGCCAGCTACGTCATCCTCGAACGGGCTGTCCCGCACCTGAACGACGGTCTCAAACCGGTACAGCGCCGCATCCTCCACACGATGGAGACGATGGACGACGGCCGCTTCAACAAGGTGGCCAACATCGTCGGCGAGACGATGAAATACCACCCTCACGGTGATTCCGCCATCACCGAGGCGCTGGTGGGCATCGGCCAAAAGGACCTCATGGTGGAAACCCAGGGGAACTGGGGAAATATCTTCACCGGCGATGACGCCGCCGCCGCCCGCTACATCGAGGCCCGGCTGAGCAAGTTTGCGCTGGAGGTGGCCTTCAATGGCCGGCTGACCACCTGGGCGGCCTCCTACGATGGGCGGAACAAGGAGCCGGTGACCCTGCCGATGAAATTCCCGCTTCTCCTCGCACAGGGGGTGGAGGGGATCGCCGTAGGCCTTTCCTGCAAAATCCTGCCGCACAATTTCAACGAGCTCTGCGATGCCGCCATCGACGCGCTGCGGAACAAGAAGGTGAACCTGCTGCCGGATTTCCCCACCGGCGCCCTCATGGACGCCACGGACTACAATGAGGGACTGCGCGGCGGAAAGATCAAGGTGCGCGCCCGCATCACGAAAGTGAAGAAGGGCAACACCCTGCAAATCACCGAAATCCCCTTCGGCACCACCACCACGGGACTCATCGAGTCCATTCTCGCCGCCAACGAAAAAGGCAAAATCAAGATCGCGCGCGTCGAGGACTGCACTGCGGAAAAGGTGGACATCATCGTTCATCTGTCGCCGGGCACGGATGCCGACGAAATGATGAACGCCCTCTACGTGTTCACCGACTGCGAGGTCTCCATTTCCCCGAACAGCGTCGTCATCCTCGACGACAAGCCGGTCTTTCTTTCCGTCAACGATCTCCTCAAACACTCGGCCAACCAAACGCGTGATCTTCTCCGCCAGGAACTGGAGATGAAGCTGAACGATTTGGAGGAAAAGTGGCACCTGTCCTCCCTGGAGAAAATCTTCATCGAAAAACGCATCTACCGGGACATCGAGGAATGCACCACCTGGGAGGCGGTGATGGC
The DNA here is from genome assembly GCA_036262875.1 of Verrucomicrobiales bacterium. Classification (GTDB taxonomy): domain Bacteria; phylum Verrucomicrobiota; class Verrucomicrobiia; order Verrucomicrobiales; family V1-33; genus V1-33. The sequence goes on along the minus strand of DATAIE010000751.1, from coordinate 5,345 downwards.
CGCCATCTGGAAGGGTCTGAAGCCCTATCTGAAACTCCTGCGCCGCGAGGTGACTGACGAGGATGTCGCGAAGCTGACCGAGATCAAAATCAAACGGATCTCAAAATACAACTCCTTCGAAGCCGACGAGCACATCCGCAGTCTCGAAAAACAGATCGAGGAGACGAAGGGCTTCCTCGCGGAATTGACGAAATTCACCATCAACTGGTTCAAGGAGCTGAAGCGGAAATACGGCGGCAAGCGTGAGCGCCGCACGGAAATCACCACGTTCGGAGCCGCGCTCAAAGCCAGCGAGGTGGCAGTGGCCACGGAAACCCTTTATGTGAATCGTGAGGACGGCTACGTCGGCTGGGGACTCAAGCGCACGGGCGACCCCGTCTGCAAATGCTCCCGCTACGACGACATCATCGTGTTTCTCGAGGACGGCACCGTCAAGGTCAGCAAGGTTTCCGAGAAGGCGATGTTCGGCCCGCGGCCTCCCTACGTCGGGATCTTCGACCGGGAAAAGATCTTCAGCATCATCTACCGTGACGGCGCCCGCGGGCGCTATTACGCCAAGCGCTTTCAAATGGGCGGGGTGACGCGGGATACTTTCTATGACCTGACAAAAGGGACCAAAGGCAGCAAGCTCGTATACTTCGCCGCCCACAACTCCCCGGAAACCAGCGCGAAACAAAGGCTCATGATCCACTACCAGCCGGCCCCGCGCCTGCGAAAGCTGGAGGAGGAGTTTGATTTCAGCACTCTGGAGATCAAGAGCCGGAGCGCTAACGGTAACATCATTGCCGAAAATCCGGTGAAGCGGTTCACGCTCGTCCGATAGCCGCGGGGAAGAGGGGCGACGGAATGTGGTACGGGATGTGCATTCCGTGCAAGTCGCAATCACAGCTCCCCTCCATTCAAAGCATTCGTTTAATTCCGTTTCAATATTTTACGTTAAATTTTGCAATCTAACTTAGATGCAGATGAAAAAGCGAAAAACGCCCCTTGGAAAAACACCCGTCGAAAAACATCCCTCGCTTTTGAAAACACCCACCGGCGTGCGGGGATTGGATGAAATTACAGGAGGAGGGTTGCCCACCGGCCGGCCCACTCTGGTATGCGGCGGAGCAGGTTGTGGAAAAACCCTCCTGGCCATGGAGTTTCTCGTCCGGGGAGCCCTTGAGTTTAACGAACCCGGCGTCTTCATGGCGTTTGAGGAAACGGCGGAGGAACTGGCGCAAAACGTCCGTTCTCTGGGTTTTGACCTCAAGGGGTTGATTAAACAGAAAAAGATCGCGGTCGATTTCGTGAGGGTCGAGCGCAGCGAAATCGATGAAACCGGCGAATACGATCTTGAGGGGCTGTTTGTGCGGCTGGGTCACGCCATCGATAGCATCGGGGCGAAACGCGTCGTCATTGACACCATCGAAACGCTTTTCAGCGGGCTCTCCAATACGGCGATCCTCCGCTCCGAACTCCGGCGTCTGTTCCGGTGGTTGAAGGATAAAGGAATCACCGCCGTGATTACCGGCGAACGCGGGGAGGGACAGATGACACGGCAGGGGCTGGAGGAATACGTCTCGGATTGTGTGATTCTGCTGGATAACCGCGTCATCGACCAGGTCTCCACGCGGCGGCTGCGGATCGTCAAATACCGCGGCACGACCCACGGCACCAACGAATATCCGTTTCTCATCGATGAAAACGGCATCAGCGTCCTGCCGATCACGTCTCTCGGCCTCAATCATATCGCCAGTAATGAGCGTATCTCCTCGGGAGTGCCCCGCCTGGACACGATGCTCGCCGGAGCCGGATATTACCGTGCGAGTACGGTTCTGGTTACCGGTACCGCCGGGACCGGAAAAACCAGCGTGGCCGCGCATTTTGCAAGATCCGTTTGTGAGCGGGGCGAAAGGTGTCTGTATTTCGCTTTTGAGGAATCCCCTTCTCAACTGATGCGGAACATGCGCTCCATCGGCGTGGATTTGCAGCCCTCGGTGGACAAGGGTCTTCTCCGGTTCCACGCCAGCCGGTCCTCCGTCGTCGGGCTGGAATCACACCTCGTGAAGTTCCACCGCCTCATCACGGAATTTAAAGCTCAGGCCGTCGTTTTTGACCCCATCGACAACCTCCTGCACGCGGGCCCCGCTCAGGATGTCAGCTCGGTGATCACCCGGCTGCTCGATTTTCTGAAGAGTTCCGGCATAACCACTCTTTTGACGAACCTTTCTTCCGAGGGAAGACCGCTTGAGAGCACCAGTTTGAACATTTCGTCCCTTGTGGATACGTGGCTCCTTCTTCGGGACATCGAGACCGGAGGGGAACGGAACCGCGCTCTTTATATCCTGAAGTCCCGCGGCATGGCCCACTCCAACCAAATCCGGGAGTTCCTGCTCACCAATCACGGCATCGATCTGCAGGATGTCTATCTGGGACCTGACGGGGTCCTTACCGGATCGGCCAGGCAATCGCAGGAAGCCCGTGAAAGGGCCGCTGCGATTAACGGTCAGCAGGAAATTGAGGCGCGTAAGCGCGAGCGGGCCCGCAAGCGCGAGGCTCTGGAGGCCAGCATCGCCGCCATGCGCCAGACCTTCGAGGCGGATGAGGAGGAAGCTCTGCTGCTTTTCAGCAACGAGAAGGCCCGCCGGGACACTCTTTTGAATGATCGTGAGCGCATGGCTGTGAAACGGAAAGCAGACGTGCCCAAAGTTGAACCTTTACCCGCCCCAAGCGGGAGAAAACCCAAATGAAAACCTCAGAACGCAAACAAGCCGGCACGCCGGCGGAGCCCGACTCCGCCTCCGAGGTTTGGAAGCTGCGCCTGTATGTTGCCGGCCAGACTCCCAAATCCCTCACCGCATTCGCCAATCTCAAAAAAATCTGCGAAGAGCATCTCGCGGGACGATACCTGATCGAAGTGGTCGACCTCGTGCAACAACCCCAACTGGCTGCGGGTGATCAAATAGTTGCCATTCCCACCCTTGTGCGGAGGTTGCCTGAACCGCTGCGCAGGATTGTCGGCGACCTCTCGAATACCGAACGCACCCTTGTTGGCCTGCAGCTCAAACCCGCGCAACCACAGGCTTGATTGCCTGAGTCCGCCTCCCCTTCATGAACCCCACCACCAACGCATTCGAAAAGAAGCTGGAACATTCGCGGGAATCCGACCGGTATGTTCTGCGGCTCTACGTCACAGGAATGACGCCGCGTTGCATGGAGGCGTTTGCCAACATCAAGGCCATCTGTGAAGAACACCTCAGCGGACGCTATGATCTGGAGGTCATTGATATTTACGAGCGCCCCCGGCTGGCAAAAGACGAACAAATCGTCGCCGTGCCCACTCTCGTGAAAAAACTGCCAGTCCCGCTGCGCCGGCTCATCGGGAATCTCTCGGATGAAGAGAGGGTGCTGCTGGGCCTCGATCTTCGGCGGAAAGTGGAAAGCCCCGCCCTCGAAAGCCCCGCCCTCTGAAACCACCCGCCCGGAATTCCCATGGAGTCCTCCAGCCCGGGGCCGAGCCCTCGCGATATCTTAACTGCCGAGAACGAGGAACTCCGCCGCCGCCTTGAAGAGGCGGAGGAAACCATTGAGGCCATCCGCTGCGGAGGCGTGGACGCACTTGTGGTGGAAGAGTCCGGCGTTCACCGGATCTACACGCTGGAGGGCGCGGACCGCCCTTATCGTCTCTTTGTCGAGGAAATGCAGCAGGGAGCAGCGACGCTTCACCGCGACGGCACCATTGCCTGGTGCAACCGGCAGCTTGCCGAGCTTTTAAAGATTTCGCTCGAAAAGCTCCCGGGCCGGAATCTCCAGGAGTTCGTGGCCCCTGAATTCGCCGCGGTTTACGACAACCTGCTCTGGCAGGGGCAGACAAGGATCGGGCGCCAGGAGGCCCAGTTGATCCGCGCCGACGGGGCGGCATTACCGGTCTTCCTGACGTTTAACTCTCTCAATCTCGATTCCGGAGCCGCCATCGGCGCGCTAATTACCGACCTCACCCCTCAGCGGCACCATGAACAGTTGACGGCAGCCCACACCGCTCTGCGCGAAAGTGAAAAAAAACTCGCTCTCGTCGCGGAGAAGGCACCCGTGCTCATCGCTCACTGCGATGCGGAGACACGCTACAAGTTCGTCAATGAGCGCTACTCCCGCCGGTTTGGCCTGAACCCCGCAGACTGCGTCGGAAAAAGGATTGTCGAAGTCGTGGGTCCCTCCGCGTATGCCTCTTTTGAGAAATATGTGAAACAGGTTTTGGCGGGCGAGGCCGTCGAATTTGAAACCGAAATCGCTTACGACGGTGTCGGCCCCCGCTTCATGCACGCTTCCTACGTTCCGGAGTTCGGGCCCGATGGAAAAGTAGCCGGCTTCCTCGCCGCCATCTCTGACGTGAGCGAGCGCAAACAGTCCGAACTGGCTCTCCGCAGCAGCGAAGCGCGGGCACGCGAACTCTACAATGAAGCGGAAACCGCGCGCGCCTCAGAGGAGGCCGCCAAACTGCAGGCGGAGGCTGCCATCCGGGCCCGGGATGATTTTCTTGCCGCCCTTTCCCACGAGTTGCGCACCCCGCTCAGCCCGGCCCTTTTGCTGACCACCGCCCTGCTGGATGATTCTGAGCTTCCTCCCCAGGTGCGGCCTGAAATCGAGGCTGTTTCCCGCGGCATTGCCCTTCAGGTAAGACTCGTGGATGATCTTCTGGACCTCACAAGGATCACTGGGGGAAAGCTGCGACTGGATCTGGAGGCCGTCAATGCTCACGAGAGCCTTCATCAAGCCCTCGACCTCGTGAATCCCGAGTTTGCAGCCCAGCAGATCGAATTAAAGCTGGATCTTTCCGCAACACGTCCATTCCTTCACGCCGATCCGGTGAGGATGCAGCAGATTTTCTGGAATGTGTTGAAAAACGCCGTCAAATTTACGCCCCGCGGGGGCAGCGTCCGTGTACGGACCTTTCATCCCGGGGGCAGCCGGGACCTGTTCACCGTGGAGATCGAAGACTCCGGCATTGGTATTCTTCCTGAAATGCTCGAGAGAATTTTCGACAGCTTCACTCAGGAATCCCATGACGGCGTCCACCGCTTCGGAGGCCTCGGTCTTGGTCTCGCGATCACCCGGCGGCTGGTGGAGTTGCAGGAAGGAAAGATCTTTGCGCGGAGCAAAGGAAGGGGCCAGGGCGCTGTTTTCCACATTGAAATGCCAGTCTCGATCCCCCGCCCTGAGAATGCGGTGCCAGCCGTACCGCATCCTGACGGCGACCCGCCCGCTCCCGCCCGCCGCATTCTGCTCGTGGAGGATCACGATATGACGCGCCTTACGCTCACCCGTCTGCTGGAGCGCCGCGGGCACACGGTATTTCCGACGCGAAG
>DATAIE010000750.1:0-3301 GCA_036262875.1 Verrucomicrobiales bacterium | reverse complement strand
GAACCGGTCGAAACCGTAGAGGTCCGGGCAGCCATTCCCCACGGCAAAAACGCAGCCGCCGTTTCCGTGATCGACGGCGATACTCTCAGCGTTTCCATGGACGGTCACACCGCGACAGTGAGGATCGATGGCATTGATGCTCCGGACCGCGGGCAACCCTTTGACACGGCAGCCGTAGAGGCGCTTTCCTCACTCGTCAAAAATCGCGTCCTTACCATCAACTTCACCGGGCGGGACCGGGACGGTGTTCAGTTGGCCGGCATCCGCGCAGGCGGGCTCGATCTGGGTGCCACGCTCCTGCGGCAGGGATTTGGTTGGTATCGCGAAGAGCGGGACGCGTGCATCGACTGTGCGGTCTTTGCTGATGCGGAGGCGGAGGCCCAGCTTCTGCGCCGGGGTCTTTGGAAGGACAACATGCCTGTCTCCCCATGGGAGTGGCGGAAAAAACGGGCGGGTGCCGCGATGGCATCCGCAGCGCACTGAGCGCGGGAACCGGCGTCCCGCCCTCCGGGAACAATGCTCCCTAACAAAACGCACCGCCGCCCGCCCGATTCGCTCCATTGAGCGATCTTTCCGGTTTTTCGCGCAGGAAAAAGTGCGGGACCGCTGAATAGGCGCGTGCAGTTCGCGTCCTATGGTCGTGGTGTTTGCAAATTGCAAATGCCGCCCCTCCTTCCTCCCCTTCAATTCCCTTACATTTTCCGAAGCCCGTCTGGCACACATCCGGCATCCGTTTTGTAAACCTCTCAACTCAAATGAACTTCCACACACTCGTCGCCGGGACAGAACAGAAAATCCGTTTTCTGGAGTGCACCGATCACGTCATCAACGACGAGAGAAGACAGCGCATCCGCACCGCCGAAGTGCAGAGTGCCATTTTTGTGAAGAGGCTTCTGGCCCGCCTCACCAAAGGAGGAGCCCGTTTTCATCAAGCTGGATCCCGCAACAGAGAGTTCGCCTCCGCTGCCCGGTCAGCCGCCCCGCTGCCCGCCGGCCGCGCTCCTGAACGTGTCAGGGAATGCACATGGACTGCCAACACCCTGGGATAAGCACTGGGCTGTGACCGCCGCTATGAAGATCCGCGCCATACTCCCCCGCCCCGGCCGCTGCGGATGGACCCACAATACCAGCCTCCGGCCGCTGCCGGAGGGACTGCCGGATCGCACACCAATGTTCATCGTGGCGGTCAACCAGACTCTTGTCAGGACCCGGGACGCCTCCGGGCGCGAATGGACGCTCTCACGGGTTCAGGTCGATTCCGGAGTGTTCTGCAGCACACCCGCCGGAGGCTGGATCCATGAATCCACCTCCACCGCCCGCAACATCCTGCGTCAACAACTGCAGCATCATCTTGCCTCCCTTCGTCCCGCCGGCACCGCGGGAGAGCGCTGGGATGAAAAGGCCTCCCGCCTTCGCTGGATCCTTGATCGCAACCGGGACACCAGCTCCGGGGATGCAGACACCCTCGCCGCCATCCATCAGACCGGCGAAGAATAGACTTCTTGATGACCTTCTTCCCCCCAGGAGAACCTGGCGCTCCTCATTCGCTTTGCTGCAAAGCCTTCTTGTAGTAATCAGCGGCGAAATCAACGAAAGCCCGCACGCGGAGGGGAAGCGCCCGCCGCGAGGGATACACCACATGCATGGGCATGTCCTTTGCCTTCCATCGGGGCAGCACGCGCAGGAGCCGTCCGGAACGGATGTCTTCGCGGATCAGCCAGTCCGGCAGAAGCGCCACACCAAGTCCTGCCAGCACTGCCTCGCGGATGCTGGTGACCCCTTCCGAGAGGAGCACCGGGGAGATGGAGAGGACGTGTTCTTTGCCTTTCGAGTCATAAAGAGTCACTCTGTTTTGTTCGCGGAACTGGATGCCGGACAGCTCGACCCACGGCCACGACTCCAAATCCCCCGGCGACCTGGCCCTGGAGTTGCGCTCGACGAGCGGGGGCGATGCCGCAAGATATTGCCGGATGCTCCCCGCGGGTCTGGCGACCACGCCCTCATCCGTCAAACGGCCCGCGACGATACCGGCATCGCAGCCTTCCCGGATGAATTGCATGGGGCGGTTGGTGAAGGCGAGCTCGGCAGTCACTTTCGGATTGGCTTTGAGAAATTCCGCCAGAAGCCGCGTGCTGAGAGTTTGCCCTGAATCGATGGTCGTGAAAACGCGGAGACGCCCGCTTAACTCCATCCGGTCCGCGTGAAATCTGTCCTCGGCCTCATCCGTGAGATTGAGAATATTCTGGGCATCCTCCAGCAGGCGATGACCGCTCTCCGTCAGGCTCATACGGTGGGTGTCGCGTTGCAGCAAAGCAGCGCCGCATTGCTCCTCCAAAGCGCGCAGGTGGCGGCTCAAAGTGGGTTGCGGAATCTTTAAACGCCGCGCGCCGGCGGAGATGCTGCCGCTCTCCACGATAGCGACAAAGGTCCGCAGCAGGGCGAGATCGTCAAAAATAGCCATTCAATTTCTGAATAACCATCATGGAAACATGATGGCTACCCGGAAATCAAGCTTTCGCTCACGATGGTGGCCTTATGAAAACCACTGATCAAAAAGTCGCCGCCATCACAGGCTCATCGCGCGGCATCGGCGCGGAGATCGCATTGCGTCTCGCGCGGGACGGCTTTCACGTTGTCGTCAACTACGCGAGCGGAGCCGGCCCCGCACAGGAGGTTGTCTCTAAAATCGAAGCCGCCGGGGGCAAAGCCATCGCGCTTCAAGCGGATGTCGCCGATCCGGCCGCCGTCACGGCGATGTTCGACGCGGCGGAAAAGACGTTTGGCGGCGTGGATGTCGTCGTGAACTGCGCCGGGATCCTGAAACTGGCGAAGATCGCCGACACCGGTGATCAAGCTTTCGATCAGTTGATCGCAATCAATCTCAAAGGCACCTTCCTGCCTTGCCGCGAGGCGGCCAGGCGCCTGCGCGACGGCGGACGCATTATCAACTTTTCCTCCAGCACCGTAGGCCTGCGCCTGCCCGCATACGGCGCGTATATCGCCACCAAAGCCGCAGTGGAGGGCCTGACGCAAGTGCTGGCGCAGGAGATGCGCGGCCGTTCGCGCAACCGCCGGTTCAGAACATTGCTTTATGGCGTCAACCCGAATACCGGTGCGGCAGGTTCGGTCCTTACCCGCAATGTCTATTACGATGCCGGGAGCAACGTTATCCGGGATGCTCCCTCCGGAAGTCAGGCGTTACCGTGAACGTCTACGACGCGATTTCGAGAAGGACAGACTCGTATCTTGCTTACGCCCCATCGAGTGGATCTAGTTCCTCGTCTTCAAGCTCCGGTCCGTT
>DATAIE010000749.1:0-4828 GCA_036262875.1 Verrucomicrobiales bacterium | reverse complement strand
GTTTGGCCGCAGCGTAGAGTTCCACCGTCAGGGCATCGAGATAGCGTTCCGCCGGTCCTGCCGGAGCAGGCATCTTGAATTCATCGATGCGCAGCAGGGTAAACGGATAAATGATCGTCGCGTAGAGAGTGCCATCGTGCGCAGCCGCGAGCGCCATGTGCGCGTGCATGGGAGTCAGCGTGCCGTCGGGCAGCCGGTGAAATCCGTGCGAATGATGCTTCGGTTTCCCGTCAGGGCCGGTGGGATCGTAGTAGTCGGGATTCTCCACCTTGAGGACGCCCAGGTCTTCATGCTTTCGCGCCACGGGATCGTAGCGCACGAGATGATGGATGTATCCGTCGCCAAAACCGGTGGTATTGTCGATGCGCACGAGAGCATAGATTTTGCCGTCGGGATGAATCGTCAGGGAACCGCGGGAGTCGTAACCTTTCCCTTCGATCATGCGTCCGCGATTTTCGGCGGTGATGTGATCGCCGGAACTGTGCAGATCAATACACAGGAGCGACGGATCATTGAGCACGATAAGCCATGCGTGGCGTCCATCCGGATCGAGCTGCCACACCGGCACGGGGTCGCCGCCCGGACGTTTCCACGGTTGGCCATCGACCAGCACGGGCCGGGTGACGACCTTTTGCGTCGCAGGGTCATACTGTGCGATGCCCGAGTCCCTGGTGACCACACTGGCGATCCCGCGGGAATCCACGAGCGTAGCGGCATAGGGGGTGAGAAGAGGTCCTAGTTCCTTCCATGGCGCGCCTTTCAGCGTGCCGAGCATCCAGTGCTGATTCTCGCAACTGACGGTGTAGAGCAGGCTCCGCTTTTCGTCCGCCACGATATCAATGACTCCCTGGCCCGGGAAAGGCATGCCCAGGTTTTCACAAAGCCCCGTGCGCGGATCGTAAATCATGGCATAGCCGCCTGGGTAGGGATTTTTGTCACCCTCCACGGGATAGCCCTGCTTGGAGCCGACATACACCCGCCCGCTGGGGCCGACGTAGTTCCGCGTATGCAGTTTCGCCTGAGCGGCGTAGCCTTTGGCGGTGAGACCGCAGGTTTTGTTGGTATCGAGAACCACGCGCTGGCGGCCGGAGGCGGGGTCGAACTCCACGAGATACGAGTTCACCTGATATTTGGCGGCGCCCACATGAATTTTTCCGTCGAGAGATTCCGAGAGAGAAAAGTAGCCGGACTCCTCGCTGGTGGTTTCGGGTAAAATGTAATACGCAGTGGCCGGCACATAACGCGGTATCTCTCCCGCCGCAGCGCTGCCGGTGAGGATGGCCGCAAAGGCCGCAAGCAGATGAAGGATTCTCATGGAGGCATGAGTACGGACAGACCGCCGCTCTCTCACACCCTCATCTGCGGAGAAAACCTCCCGCGGTCTACAAATCCGCTTCCTCTCCCTCGCCGCTGGAGAATCCGCGGACGCCCGGAGGCGGGGTCACGACACGCACCGTCTTTTCCTTGATATAGTTGGCCAGAACGCTGTTCTCCTCCAACTCCGTCAGGAAAGCATCCAGTTCCTCCCCATCCGGCGCGATGGCGAGAAGCTCCACGCGACCGTCCGGGAGATTGCGCACCCAGCCGGTGACATCGAACTCGGAGGCAAGTTTTTTCGTCGTGTAACGAAATCCCACCCCCTGCACGCGTCCGCTGTAGAAGACCTGTTTGGCTGTCATAAAGGAGGCTGACACAGGAAGGCGGAGGTGCAAGAGGGAGGAACCCGCAGAGCACCGGATCCTAACGAATCGTATCAAAGAGGGACCGGACAAGGCGGAGGGACTTGTCGTTTGGCATCACGCCCTGTTCCATTTGGTTCATCACATAGGCAAAAGAGAGGCCGGTTTCAGGATCGGCGAAAGCATGGCTGCCGCCCGCCCCGGGATGGCCAAAGGCGCGGAGTGAGGGACCGAAATGAGCCCGCTGTTTTGTGCCGTCTCCCGCGAGCGGGTCCATCATGCACCCCGCAGAAAAGGCGGTGGGAATGAGCAGCACACGGTCCATGCCGTCGACGAGACGTGTGCAGAGCTGGTCGATGACGGCGGAAGGCACGAGCATGCTGCCGTCCCAAACGCCCCCGGCGGCAAGGAGTGCGTAGATTTTCCCGAGACCGCGGGCAGAGCCGACGCCGCCGAACGCAGGCAGCGCCGCCGTCCATGCGGCGGGCTGATTCATATCCCCTACGGCATGCAGCCCCGCCGGAGAGGCAAAGGCCCGCCTCGTGAGAGTGTCCGGTTTGGTAAAGGCGGCAAAAAACGCGGCCTCCGGTCCGGTAGAGGTATCCTTCATTTTACCGGGATAGATCCGGGCCACGCGGTGATGTTCGGAAGGCGGCAGCCCGATCCAGAAATCCGCATTGAGAGGCCCCGCGACGCGCTCCCGCAGCACCGCTCCGATCCCCTGCCCTCCGCTGAGACGGCGGGCGCACTCCTCCAGCAGGAAACCGAACGTTCGGGGATGATAGCCGTGCGCCGTTCCCGGCGTCCATGCTGGGTCCTGTGCCGCCAGCACGGCGGCGACGGCGGGGTGATCCAGCACGGAGGGCTTTGAGTCGAGCGCAGCGAGGCCACCCTGATGAGACATCATCTGCGCGAAAGTCATGCCGGTCCGCAGTTCAGGCCACACCGCCTGCACCGGGCTGTCCAGCGAAAGGCCCGCCCCGTGAAGCAGCAGAAGGAAAGCGAGCGCCGCCGGGCCTTTGGAGGCGGACCACACGGGCACGAGAGTGTCCGCATTCCATGTATCGATCTCCTCCTTTGTCCGCGAACCGCGGTGCAAAGAGAGGATTTCGCGGCCCTCCCGCCAAACGGAGACGGAGGCTCCGACTTCGCCGTGCTCTGAAAAATTGCGGGAAAACTCCTCCTCGACCCAATCCATGATGCCGGACCGTATGTTAGCGCGGGGGCCTCGTGGTTTTGGGGGGCTTCGTGGGAGTTACGGGCGGCTTGGCGGTGGGCGTCTTTGGCGGTTTCGCCGCCGTGCCGGGATCAGGGGTTTTTGGATTATTCACCGCCGGGGTTTTATCCGGCGCGGCTGCCGTCACCGGAGCGGCAATGCCAGGAGGCGGAGAGGTATCCTTACCCCCGGAGGCGACAAAAGCCTCCGCGGCCTTAAGCTGCTCCGGATTGAGCCGTTTCTTCAGGCTGTCCAGCTTCTCCGTGCCGAGTTTCATTCCTCCCTTCGAAGCTACGGCATAGAGCAGATAAGCCTGCCGGAAATCCGGCCGCACCACATTGCCGCGGCCCTCTTCAAACATTGCACCGAGGGCTATGATGGCCGGGCCGTGGCCCTTGGAGGCCGCCTCGCGGTAAATCTTCAGAGCCGTCTCGAAATTCACAAAACCCGCCTCACCCGCTTCCAGCATGGCGGCGTAACTGACGGCAGCGTCGGCGTTGCCGTTCTGGGTCGCGCGTTCAAACCACGCCAAAGCGGCCTGGGTGTCCTGCGCCACTCCCTTCCCTTCACGATACCGCATCGCGAGAGCGAGTTGCGAGGGAACGAACGCCGCGGTGGCCGCGGCTTTGTAATAGAGATCGAACGCAGCCTTGGCGTCTTTCTTCAGGCCGGCCTTCCCTTCTTCGTTGAAGACAGCAAGATTGTGAATGCACACAGGCACGTTTTTGTCAGCGCCTTTGGTGTACCATTCCAGAGCCTTCTTTTCATCGGCAGCCACCCCGATTCCCTTCTCATAGAAATAGGCAATCTTGTTATAGGCCGAGGTATCCCCTGCAGTCGCGGCTTCGGTGTAGAGATCGAACGCCTTCTTCGGGTCTTTGGCGATGCCCGGCTCCTTTTCGGTGCCGGTGCCGGTTTCGTAGATGGAGGCGAGAGCGACTTTGGCCCCGGTGGCGCCTGCGGTGATGGCTTTTTCGAACCATCCTTTACCTTTCACGGCATCCACCTTGATCCCCTGCCCGCCGAGCAGCTTCGCGCCCAGCCGGATCATCGCATCCGTGTTGCCTTTGTCGGCGGCCTTTTGAAACAGTTCCGCAGCTTTCTCCTGGTTCGCAGGAACCCCGGTGCCCTTTTCATACATGAATCCGAGCGTGAGCGCCGCGTCGTCATCCCCGGCTTCGGAGGCGCGTTCAAACCAGACCCGCGCCTGATCCGCATCCTGGGTGATGCCCGCCGCGGGCAATCCGTCGAGGAACAACTGCCCCATGGAAACCTGAGCAGGGCTGAAGCCTGCATTGGCCGCCTCCATGACGAGATCGATGGACTTCTTCGAGTCCTCTCCGGAAGCCAGTTGGAGCAGCCCGAGGTTGTTCTTCGCAGCCATGCTGCCTTTGGCGACCGCTTTTTGATAGGCCTCCTTTGCCTTTTCGACAGAGCGCTCCGTGCCGGTGCCGGACTGGTAGAGGAAACCGAGGACGAACAGGGCCTCCGCACTGCCTCCGTCCGCCGCTGCTTTGATATCCTTGAAAACCGGTTCCGCATCCTTCACGTCCTTCATCCCTTTCAATTTGTCCGCCGCAGCCTTAACCGCCGACTCCGTCGCGACTTCGTGGGGCTGGATGAACCGGGCCTTTGCAGGCACGGTCAGCCCGGCCAGCGCCGCCAGAGCAACGAGCAGTGAAGAAAACTTGAATGAGATACGCATGAGACGTTTTTCGCAGATAGCGGGAAAGAAGTCAATGCCGCGGGCAGCCGCGCGGATGCCGCCCTTTAATCTCCGGCCGCCGCCGCCGGAGGAGTGCCGGTGCGTTTGTCCTCGATGAGAGCCGTGAGGCCCTTCCGGTAGCGGGTGCGCACGAAGAAAACCAGAAGCGCCGCGAGCACGGCGAAAACCCAGGGCCAGTACGGCATGGCAAGGCTGAGGAGTTTGACG
>DATAIE010000748.1:0-3082 GCA_036262875.1 Verrucomicrobiales bacterium | reverse complement strand
TTGGCTATCCCCAAATTCTTCCTGGCGACGCTGTCGACTCCAAACACTTCGTTCTCGGATCACCTTCCACACCTCCCGCGGATGCCGATGGCGACGGACTTCCCGATGCATGGGAGGCGTCAAACGGATTGAACTCCAGTGATCCCGCGGATGCCCTGTCGGATGCGGACGGAGACACCATCGACAACCGGTTGGAGCACGCGCTCGGTTCTGATCCCCGTTCCCGCTCCACGCCCGGTCTTCCGGTGCAGGGAAAGGTCCAGATCGGGCAAACCGACTATGCCACCTTCCAGTTTACACGGCTCAAGGGGCTGACGGGCTCCACGCTGATTCCCGAGATTTCCGCTACTCTCGGTTCCAATGACTGGCATTCCGGAGCCGCAGATATTGCGACGGTGAGCGTCACCGATCAGGGGTTGAACGAGGTGGTGATACTGCGCGATACCCAGCCGCTGGCCTCCCGGACGCGCCTCTACTTTCGCCTGCGTTTGACGGTGCCTTAGCCGCCAGCATATCCAGTGTTTCACGGATGGCACCGGCACTCACTGCCACCGCAATGTTCGAATTGTCATGCGGATCGCGGGTCACCCGCTTGAGGATCATGCCCGCCAACCGCGGGCGTCTGCTTCCTCCTGAGGCCGTAAACACCGGTGAACCGCTGTCTCCCGGATACACTCCCGCGTCGATGCAGAACATGTCATTCATCTCCGGCGTCCCGACGGGATAGGTGGCGATCGTTCCTTTCCGGAGAACAGGGAAGACACCCTTGAGATAGGGCATCACATCCGGATAACCGGCAAAGAAGACTTGGTCTCCCGCATGCAGCGGCTGATTCCCTATCCCCTTGTAGTCAAGACAAGTGTTCATTGATACAGGGCCCTCCGGCAGGGGCAGCGCAAAGGCCGCCACATCATGTCGCGGATGACGCACATAATAGCTTCCACCGGCCCGGGGAGGATAATACCCCACAATCGCCGTCCGGGTGCCGCCTTCCGTGCCGGCCATGCGCACGGCGATAAAAACGGGTCCCTGCCGTGCCGTTTCCAGCACGTGGGCTGAAGTCACCACCGCCGTGCCGCGATCACTCATGAAAACCGCAATGCCTGTGCCCGCAGCCTTTCGGGTACCGACAGGATAGGTCGACCACATCATTCGTTCCGGTCCGTTGAGCCCCGTTCCCCGGCCGGTTCCCTGACAGCCCGTGAAAACTCCTGCCAACAATATCGCGGCGGCCCTGCGCCACGCGCGAATGCCAGGAAAAATTGACGAAGAGGTCCGTTTCACAGGAAGAGAATCAGTGCATCCTGCATGGAGTAAAGAAATTCCCCTGTGCAAGACGAACCATCCTTTGCGGCGTGCAGCCTCCGTGCCATCCTCCGGGCTTGACGAAATGACACCGGGGTTAACACTCCTAACGGAAACGACTGCTCCCCTCATCGATATTCATGGAGAGGATGATCCCGTATCCCGGCTTTCCTTTGTAATCTTCGGTGCTACTGGCATCTGGAGGGCCTGAACCATGCAAAAGATTCTCATTCCCGGCCTGCTCTGGTTTTCCGCCATCGGCTGTGGCCTGCTTGCGGGACTTTATTTCGCTTTCTCGGCGTTCATTATGAGGGCACTCGGCCGCATCGACCCGCCGGCCGGGATGGCGGCGATGAATGCCATCAATGCCGGGATCGTAAAATCGCTGTTCATGCCTGTCTTTCTCGGCACCACGCTGACGGCCGCGGCGCTGGCGGTCATGGCACCCTTCCACTGGGGTGAGCCTGGTGCGCTGGCAATGCTGGCGGGCGGTGTCCTCTACGTTTCGGGCATGTTCGTCGTCACTATGGTCTTCAATGTGCCGCTGAACAACGCCCTCGCCGCTGTCGATCCGTCCGGCCCCGGGGCTGCTCCTTTTTGGGCACGTTATCTCACAGACTGGACGATGTGGAACCACGTACGGGCGATTTCGTCCATCGCCGCATCCGCCTTCTTTATCGCTGCCATTGCGGGAAGATAGTTCTCAAGGAGCGGTGGGGATGGCGGCGGGCGCCCGCAACTCTATGCTGAAGGGCGCTCCCGACAGGATTCGAACCTGTGACCGACGGTTTAGAAAACCGTTGCTCTATCCACTGAGCTACAGGAGCATTTCGTTGATTTTCAAGGATTGGCGTTTCTTCGAAGGGGGCGCAACTTGATTTTTATACCATCCGTTATACCATTGGATGGCAGCATTTGTGGCCGGAACACCAGGGATTGTCGCGTAGCGACCGGATTCCGTCAGGTTGATCTCCATCTCAAATGTGCCTGTGGGCGGATTCCGCCGTCGCGGCGCGACAGAATTCAGGTCAGCATGCGCCGGACACACTTTAATTTAAACTGCTGCAGCCAGCCTTTCCCGGAAGATGTCCCCTGCTTTCAAAGGCTATTACTCCGATTCCCGTGGAGAGGCCAAAAAGTGCCCCAAAAGGAGCAAAATATGTCCCTCGTGAGGCCGCGATTCTTGCTGCACAATTTCATTTATGGATACCTATGGGAGGGAAATGTCATCCCTATCAATCCGATCTCTAGCCCCGGCAGCGGCCTTGCTTTGCCTCGGGATAGCCCAAACACAGACCCGCGCGGCTTCACCCATAATAGCCTCTCCTCCTCCCGCTGCTGAAGAGGAAGCCCTGCCGCCAATAGTGGTGACTGCGGAAACCCCGCTGCGCACGGCGGAAAACCTCCAGAATCTGCCTCAGTCCATCACCATCGTGGATCAGGAAGACTTACTGCGCAGGCAGCCCGGTAAACCCATCGATGCCTTGAGGGAAATGCCGGGGATTTGGGCCGTCAACGTGGCCGCGCAGGGGTCACCGATCCTTCGCGGTCAAATTGGCAACCGGGTGCTCTACCTCTGGGACGGGGTGAGAATCAACAATGGCTCCAGTTTCGGAGGGCCCAACGGCTTTTTTAATCAGTTTCCCCTCGGCGCGATTGATCGTATGGAAGTGATTCGCGGCTCCGGTGCGGTACAGTATGGCAGCGATGCTATCGGAGGTGTCATCAACATTTTCTCCAGACGCGGCGAGTTCACGGACACCCCGCAGAGCGGAGG
>DATAIE010000747.1:0-2187 GCA_036262875.1 Verrucomicrobiales bacterium | reverse complement strand
AACGTTTGCCGGAGATCACGGCTCTCGCCGAAAAACTTGCGGAGCGTTACACGAAGGGCGGACTCATGGGCTTTGCCTCCGTAGGGGCAACTCTGGAGCCGGAGCTCTACGGCCGCGGCGGCGGCCTCATGCATATCGACTTTGGCCGGGCATGGAAGAAGGAGCGCACGGAGGAGGAAAAGCGTCAGGACGTCATTCTCTACTCCTGGGACACCGCACCGAAACCCGGCGACCTTGAGCGCCTCAAAGCCGACAAAGCGAAAGGCCTTTTCATTCTGGGCTTCGGCCCCCGGAAGATGGCCGCACTCGCCGACCGCATCGCGCTGTGTGATGCATGGGTGGACAACGGGGCGGGGGATACGGATGCGCTCGTCGATTGTGGTACCCACCGTGCCGGACGCGCCAATCACTTCACCAACGCCGTCAACGGTTGGCTGCTCATCGGGGAATTCGTGGGCGCTCTCACCCGTCAGGGAAAAATGCCTCCCATGTGGAAAAGCTGGGCTGTGGATGGCGGACACGAATGGTCTGACAAGTATTTCGGCAAAACGCAATTCCATACGGACTTCAACGTCCGTCCGCAGCCGCCCGGGGAAGTTGGCAGCCGCTATCTTGAACGCATCCGTTACATGATCGCCCGTTTGAAAAACACGGAGGCCCCCTCTCTCCGGAAGATGGCCGCGCTCATCGACACGGAACTCCGCCAGGGCCGCAAAACCGTCATCGCCTCCGCCGGTCACATGCCCATGAATTACATCGCTAAATACGATGACGCTCTCTGGGCAGTGAATCAGGAAATTCATGACAACGTTCCCTCCCAGATGCAGGACTGGCAAAAAACTCCGGAAGGCGCCCTCGTCCTCCGCCTCGGAGACTGGGGCCTGCACCGCTCGATTCACGAGGCCTTCCAGCAAAAGAAGCAGCGCGTTATGCTCCTCACCGGCGAAAACCCGCGTCCGGAATACGCTATTCCCCCGGGGTATGATCTCCGCGCGGACTTTGGCGCGGCCATTGGCGACGGCTGCGTCTTCCTGGACGGTTACCCTATCGGCATCCTCCCTCCGAGCGGCGTCATGCAGATTGCCGCTTACGAGAGCATCAACGCAGAAGTCCAGGCCCGGCAGGGGAGGTGAGGACTGTTGCCCTGAAGACCGCCTGCGATTCCACCATTGCGGAAAAAGATTCCGAGATAATGTCGGGCGACCGTGCCGCTGTCGCCTGCGATGAAATTCACTGCTCTTCTTTCTCTCCTTGCTGCTGCTCCCGCCCTTGCTGCGGACTACGCCGTTGTTGTTTCCAGTGCCACCAATGCCGACGCCGGCTGGGCAAAGGTCACCGCCGCCCTGAAAGCCAAACACGGCGCGGAACTCATTACCGCTGACACACCGGAGAAAGCCGCCGAAGCGTTGAAAAAAGCTCAGCCCCGCTGGGTGGCCTTCGTCGCCAAACCGGACGAAATTGATCCCGAGTTCGTGCGCAGCATCCACCTCGTTTCGCGCACCATGAACGACGATCCTTACGGTGATTTCATGTGGGGCATCGTCACCGGAGCCACCGCGGCTGATGCGCTGCACGTCGCCGAATTGAAAGAACCTCTCACGGTCAAACGCGCGCTCCTGACCACGGGCGGCGTCAGTTCCGGCAACTACAGTGAGTTTTTCTCCATCAGCGATGGCAGCAAAGGCTCATGGAGCATGAAGGAGGGCGGCACCGTCACCAAAGGAAATCGCAAGGACGACAACGTCGGCATGTGGCAGCGCTTCGCGGACTACTGGAACTCGCATGACGTCGATGTCCTCTACACCTCTTCGCACGCCACCCAGGTGAATCTGGAGATGCCCTTCAGTGACGGCTCGCTCGTCAGTTCCGGCGATTCTCTCTACATGCTCGATCAGCCGGGGATGATGAAGTTCGTCCGCACGCTCAGCCAGGGCGCGGCGAACGGCGGTCTGTGGTTTTGCAGTCCGGGTAACGAGAAACTCCGTCAGAAGTGGGTGGACTCGGCGAAGCCGCTGAAACTCACGCCGAAGACAAATCCCAAGGTCTTCGTCGCCTCCGGCAACTGCCTCATCGGCGACGCTATGAAGGCCGCGGACTCCATGGTGGTCTCGTGGATCAGCCATCAGGGAGTCGCGCAGTTTGTGGGCTACACCATTCCCACCTGGTATGGCAAAGGCGGCTGGGGCA
>DATAIE010000746.1:0-6132 GCA_036262875.1 Verrucomicrobiales bacterium | reverse complement strand
TGAACACCGCGACTCTCACGATCAACCATTCCGGAGTGCTCGACTTGAACAACAATTCCGAGTCCGGCGCTTCGTTGTCAGGCAGCGGTTCCATTCTTCTCACCGGAGGCGCCTCGTTCTCCCCGGCGGGCAGCGGTACCAGCGTGTGGACCGGCTCCATTGTCGGGCCGGGAGCGATTCGGAAAAGAGGCACCAGTTCCCTCACCCTCAAAGGCACCATGCCCTCCACCATCGGGGTTTATATCGAGGAGGGAACGCTCTCTCTCGATCTTCCTCCAGGATCAGGCCCGCCTCTCCTCGTGAATGTGGGGGACGGCGGTGGTGCCGCCACCAGCGCGGTGCTGCGACTATCCTCGAACAACCAGCTTTCCGCCTCCACCAAAGTCAGCGTCCTGGCCGATGGTTATCTCGACCTGAACGGAACCACGGCGGCGGTGGGCCAGATGAGCATCACCACCGGCGTGATCAACATCGGAAACGGCAAATTAACCACCACCGACATCCTGACCATGAGCGGAGGCTCCATTCTTTCGGGAGCACAGGGCAGTCTCGCCCTTGGAGCACCGGTGGTGGCTACCTCCAGCTTTGCGGCGTCCGCGTCGATCAGCGCCCCTCTGGCTTTGGAAATTTCGCCGTCAATCACGGTCAATGCAGGTTCCGTTCAGCCGGAACTGATTATCAGTGGCGTGATCAAAGACGGCTCTGCGGGTTCCCGCGGATTTCAAAAATTAGGCACCGGCACACTCCGGTGCAGCGGGGGAACCACTAACACCTTTACCGGCACGGCCATCGTTGAAACCGGCGTGCTGGAGTTGAACAACAGCGTGGGATCTGTTATTCCCCTCGCCCTGCAAATCGGCAATGACGTCGACCCGCCGGGCACCGCGATCGTACGGAATCTCGTTCAACTGAATCTCGCCGCTGCTGCGGGAGTAATGATCAAGTCATCGGGAGTCTTCCAGCTGAACAACTTTGGGGACCGCTGCGACACGCTGCGCGGCTCCGGAAGCGTCGCTCTCGGCACCGCCCGGCTGACCGTGGGAGGCAGCAACGGCTCCTCCGAGTTCAACGGTGTGATCTCCGGAACCGGAGGGCTGACTAAAAACGGAACGGGAACTTTCACCACCACCGGGAACAATCCGTTCTCCGGAACCACACAGATTACCGGTGGCCTGCTCCTGGTTAACGGGATTCACGGCAGCAGTGCGGTAACGGTCACAGGAGGTGCCCTCGGCGGCACTGGCGCGGCGGGCCCCTCGGTCACCGCTTCCGCCGGAGGCAGTGTGGCGCCGGGAGGAGCTTCGCCCGGTTCCCTGCTGGTGAATGGTCCTGTGAATCTCTCCGGAGGCGGGCGCCTGGCGGTGCGGCTCAATGACGTGGCCAATCCCAAAAGCGATCAAATTCAAACCACCGGCAATCTCAACATCACCGGTGCGGTCCTCGCGCCGATCCCGTCGGGACCGCTGTCCGGCAATCCTTACGTTGTCGCCACCTATGGCAGTCTCACCGGCACCTTCCTGACCTCTCCTCCCGGCACCACGATCAACTACGCGTATAACGACGGTAACTCCACCAACCACATCGCCATCACCGTTACCAATCCCTGGCTGGCATGGCTGGCCGGCTACGGGCTCGATCCCGCCACCACCGGAGCGCCCTCCGCAGACCCTGACAAAGACGGCGTGCCCAATGCGGTCGAATTCGTGCTCGGCACGGACCCCACCAAACCCATCAATCCGGAGGACCGGCCCGCCCTTTCCGTAAGCGGCTCCGATGTCGTCTTCACCTTCCGCCGCATGGCCTCCACGGCCTATCTGAATCCGCTGCCCCGGTCATCCACCGATCTCAACACCTGGGCGAACGCGGCGGGAACCCTGAGTGTCGCGCCCAACTTCTACGGTCCAGGCATCGACCGGGTGACGCTCACCGCGCCGCGCTCGGGCAACCGCCGGTATTACCGTCTCGAAGTCACGATCCCCTGACAAATCGCCGGAGAGCCTGCCGCTTCTCCGCAAAAAAAATCCCCGGGACGACACGATTACCGTGCTGTCCCGGGGATAATGCGTTAACGGATCAATACTCCCGGTCGACCTTCTTGCCCGGTTCGGGCACAGGATAGCGGCCATCCTTATCCGGCATCACCGGGGCGGGGCCGTCGATGGTGAGCGCGCCCACATTCGGAGCGAACTCGTGCTGGTGATTGAGCATTTGGTCGAAAGTGATCTCGCGGCCCGTGTGGGCGGCCATGCGGCCCATGCTGGACACGACGCTGGCTTCCACGCCGCGCTTCACTTCATTGTAGGGCGTGTTGTTGATGATAGCAGCGGCGAGGTCGTCCCATTCCGTTTGATAGGGATTCGGCTCGGGCGGGTCCTGCGGGAACTTCCACGTTTCCGTGCCGCGTTTCATGAGCTGGTCCTTATAAGTGCGGCACTTGCCGGGCGTGTGGCCGCTGAAGCTGATGATGGCGCTGCCCTTGGTGCCGTGAGCGTAGCTGGCCTGCTCGTCCTTGCAGCCCACCATGGTGCGGCCCTCCATGTGGAGCTTCGTGCCGTCATCGAAGGTGTATTCCACGGAGTAGGTGTCAAGGTTTTGATCGATGTAGTCCCCGCGGTAGTGGCGACCGCCGAGGGCGTGGGCTTTGACCGGCCACTTGCCCTTCATCCAGCAGCACTCGTCCACGAAGTGGATGTAGAAGTCATTGAACAAACCGCCGCTTGCCCACAGGAAGCTGTGGAAGCGCTCGATTTGATAGAGCACTTCCGATTTCCCTTCCGGCTTTCTCAGTGAGAAGGCGGAGGCCACCGGGCCGTGCATCCGGTAGGTGCGCATGGAGAGAATGTCACCGATCTCGCCGTCGTCGATCCGCTGCTTCAGCGCCTGGCGGGCCCGGCAGTGGCGGACCATGAGGCCCACGCCGCACTTCAGGTTCTTTTTGTCCGCCTCTGCCGCCAGTGCGATCAGTTCCCTCGACTTCGGACCGTCGGCGGTGAGTGGCTTCTCCATGAACACATTCAGGCCGCGCTCGATGGCATACTTGAAGTGCAGCGCGCGGAAGGCCAGGGGGGTGGTGAGGATGACGATGCCGCCCGGCTTGAGGGCATCCATCGCATTTTTATAGGCATCAAAACCGATGAACCGGCGGTCCTCAGGAACGTCGAATTTCTCAGGCTTCCGGATTTCACCCTGAATGTTCTTAAGACTGGCGTCCGGCTTGCCGCCGAAAACATCGGCCATCGCCATCAGTTTCGTGGGCAGGCTTACGACATTGAGGGCCTGCGCCGCCGCACCGGTGCCGCGGCCGCCGCAGCCGATGAGCGCGACGCCCACCGCGTTGTCCTCCGCGGCGTGGACAAAGGGAACAGACATACCGGCAAAGGCCGATGCAGCAGTGACGCCGGTCGTCCTGCGGAGAAAATCACGGCGTGTGGAGAGAGGTGGTGTGCTCATAGCGCCGCGATGATTCAACCGGCAGCGGCGGCGGCAAGAGAAAGTTCTTCCGCGAAATCCGCTGAAAGAAGCGGATTCTTAGACCTCGTCGTCGCCGCCGTCGGAGGTCACCCCGCGCAGTTTTGCCTCGATGAAGGCGTCGATGTCACCATCCATCACGGCGCCGACGTTGCCGGTTTTCACGCCTGTGCGGTGGTCCTTCACCATTTGATAGGGCTGGAAAACGTAGGAGCGGATCTGGCTGCCCCAGGCGATTTCGCCCTTCTCGCCATACTGGCGTTCGATCTCGGATTTCTTTTTATCCTGCTCGATTTGATAGAGCTTCGCCTTCAGCATCCCCATGGCGAGCTCCTTGTTTTTCCCCTGGGAGCGCTCGTTCTGGCAGGCCACCACCACGCCGCTGGGCCGGTGGGTAATGCGGACCGCCGTTTCCACCTTGTTCACGTTCTGGCCGCCTTTGCCGCCGGCCCGGTAGGTATCGATGTCCAAATCTTCACTGCGGATTTCGATGGGAAGGTCGTCCTCCACTTCCGGCACGACATCCACGGAGCAGAACGACGTGTGGCGGCGGTTTTGAGAGTCGAAGGGGGAAATACGCACCAGCCGGTGAACCCCGCGCTCATTTTGCAGATATCCAAAGGCATACTGGCCGGTGACTTTCATCGTCACGGAACGGAACCCTGCGCCTTCCCCCTCGGTGAAGTCCAGCATTTCCGCCGTCAGACCCCGGAGGTCCGCCCACCGGGAATACATCCGGTAGATCATTCCCGCCCAGTCGCACGCCTCCATTCCTCCCGCGCCGGCGTGAACGGTGAGGAACGCGTTCGACGCGTCCAGCGGCCCGCTCATGAGCGTTAGGATCTCAAAATCCGTGATCGCCTTTTGCATCGCGGGAAATTCCGCTTTTGCCTCCAGCCGGAGATCCGGGTCATCCTCTGCGTATTCGAGAAGGACATCGAAGTTCGCCACCCGCTTTCCGAGTTCCTCAAATCTCTTCAGTTTTTGTTCGATCATCGCGCGCTCGCTGGTCACGGCACGCCCCTTGTTGGGATTATCCCAAAGGTCTGGCGAACTTACTAAATGGTCCAGCTCCGCGAACCGTGCTTCCAGTCGCGGCAGGTCAAAGATACCTCCGGAGTTCGCCCAGCCGCGTGTGAAGCGCGCCGGTGCCGAACGCCTGGAGGTCGATCGTCATTGCATTGTTCGTCTGATCCATAGGAACGCCCAAAAGCATGATGAACGCGGCCTGCGCAAGGGAATTTGTGACTTCGCTTACTTCGCGGCCTCTTTCATAAAGGCGCTGATATCGGCACTCACTTTCTTCAGAGAGGGCAGATTCGTGTACATCATGTGCCCGCCGTCGTAGAAGCCCCAGTGAAAGTTCCCGCGCAGTTCCTGCGGGAGATTGATATGACGCACGCTGCCTTCGATGCCCTCCGCGGGCGTGGCGAGGTCATGATAACCGCAGGCGATAAACACCTGAAGATTCGGATTATCCGTGATGGCGCCGCCGAGCTGGCTGCACACGTCAAAGTAGCGGTTGGCGCGTCCATAGTTCCACGGGTTCACCCCGCCGCCGTTGAGGATTTCGTAGGGCCGGTCGGTTTGATAGTTGAGGCCGTCCTTGTCGCGCAGATAAATGTTCATCAGCGTCGCAAAGGCCCCGAACACCACATTGTAGCTCGGATCGCCGCTCACTCCCGCCACGCGTCCGTCGTAGCGTCCGATGACTTTGTTTTCCTTCTCCAGCAGCTTCTGACGGAAGGCACTTGGATCGATGCGGAGGTTTTCGCGCAGAATGTAATCCTTCGGCAGACTCGTTAGGGCGGACAGTTCCGCGGCAATGCGCTCTTTGTCCTCTGCCGGCAGGGAAGCCCCGCGCAGGAGGGCATTGGCGTAAGCTCCGCGGGCAAATTCACGGACCCGCGTCCAGAGGCTCTGAAAGTCCCCCATGAGTTCCGGGGCCAGCTTCTTATGATAGTAGGCGTTGGCGGTGTATCCGGGCAGCCACGCGATGAACGGCACGTCATTTTGATCATCCGGCGACAGCGTCTTGAAATCGAGGAGGCCGCTCACGATGACGACACCGTTCAGATACATGCCGAATTTGTCCTGGAGGTGCGACGCGAGGCCGCTCACCCGGATGGCGCCGTAACTCTCGCCGAGCAAAAACTTCGGACTGCCCCAGCGGTTGTTCTTCGTGATCCAAAGCCGCACAAATTCACCGATGCTCTCCACATCTTCGTTGAACCCGAAGAACTGTTTCGGGTCCTCACCCTTCTCCGGCATGCTCAAGCCGGTGCTCACGGGATCCACGAACACCAGGTCCGCGTCCCGCAGCAGGGTATACTCATTGTCCGTGAGGGCATAGGGAGCTTTCGGCGCTGTCACTCCGCCCTCAGGCAGTACCACGCGCCGGGGACCGAAGGCCCCCAGATGCAGCCACACCGAACTGCTGCCCGGCCCGCCATTGAAGCAAAAACACACGGGCCGCTTTGCAGAGGCCTCCGCCCCGGTCCGGATGTAGGACACGTGGAAAATTTTGGCGCGCGGTTCCCCGTAGGGCTTCGTCAGTGTGAGGGTGCTCGCCGTAGCTGTGTAGGTCAGCGCCTGCCCGTCGATCGAAATCTGGTGCTTCGTTTCCGCGGAGTCCGTTTTGCGATCCTCTTTCTTCTCCTCTTT
>DATAIE010000745.1:0-3426 GCA_036262875.1 Verrucomicrobiales bacterium | reverse complement strand
CGAGAGTCACTGTGGCATTCGCCGTAATGTTCAGCGTGGAGAAGTCGGCGATCATGTCCGTGCCGGTGGCCACGGTGCCGCCGGTCCAGTTGGTGGTGGTGGGCCACGAGCCTCCCGCCAGATTGGACCATGTGCCGCTGGCCTGGCCGTGGGCGGAGCGGGCGATCAAGCCGGCGGCGGCCATTACCAGCGGTGCGCTGCGCCGGGTCAGGGAAAGGAGACGTTTTTGCATATTCGAAAGATGTTAAAGTTCGATTTCGGGCGGGACGCGCCGAAGCCTGGCGACAAATGCGGCTCATGGTAAAGAAGAATCTGATTCCTGGGCCGGCGGGCTCCCTTGATGCGCGACGGTGAGCCGCACAGACAGAAAATTCCCTATGGGGGCGCGGGGAGGACCTAACTGAAATCCCAGGGGATTTCAGATCCTCGCCCTGCGCGATCGTTAGCTTCGCGGGAAACGGGCCGTGAAACGCCTTGAAGTCTGACGCCAGCAGTCTTTGGCAAGGCCCTGCCCTGCCTTGACGTAGGGAAATGTCTGTTTTTTTCGTCCGCGAATACAGGAAGAAAAACGCCTTTCGGAATTTGTTTAAGTTTGCCTAAAGGTGACGCCCCCCGCATTTCTCATGAATCGATCCTTCGTTTTCCTCGCCATCACTGCCATCCTGCCGGGTGTGCTGCCCGCCTGTCACATGACAGGAGCGGGGAGCGATGCCGTGCCGGCGCTGCCGGTGGCATGGAGAAACGCAGCGGGGTTTCCGGTGGCCGCTCCGGACCGGGACCTCTCGCGGTGGTGGACGCAGTTTGACGATCCCCTCCTGACACGCGTCGTCAGCGGCGCGCTGCGCAGCAGTCCCACGGTGGCGGCGGCGGCGGCCCGGGTGCGGGAGGCAAGGGCGCAGCGGAAGGCGCAGGCGTCCACGCTTTTCCCGTCGGTGGATGCGTCCGCGACACGGCGCACGTCGGTGACCCGCGTGGATGCCGGTCCGGATCAAAGCGGCACGACTTATTCCGCGGGGCTCAACGCTTCCTGGGATGCAGACCTTTTTGGCGCGAACCGGCAGAATGTGGCGGCGGCCTCTGCAGCGGCGGAATCCGCGATGGAGGATTACCGGTCCGCGCAGGCTTCCCTGGCGGCGGAGACAGCGCTGGCGTATGTCGATCTGCGCGCCACGGAGTCACGGCTGGGCGTGGTCCGGGAGAGCCTGCGCACGCGAAAGGAAACCACCCAACTCGTCACATGGCGCAAGCAGGCCGGTGAGGTGGACAACCTGGAACTGCGTCAGGCAGAGTCGTCGCTGGAGCAGGCGCACGCGGCGCTGTCCTCTCTCGAACAAGCTGCCGCCCAGACGCGGAACCGGCTGGCACTTTTGTCCGGATTTGCACCTGGATCGCTGGACGGGATGCTGTCTTCAAAATCGTCCAAAGTGCCCGCCCCCGCACGGCGGCTGGCGGTGGGAATCCCCGCCGATACCATCCGCCAGCGTCCGGATGTCCGCTCCACCGGATACAAATGGGTGGCGGCGGTGGCCCGCAAACGGTCTGCGGAGGCGGAGCAACTGCCGAGCCTCCGTCTCACCGGCACTCTTGGCATCGATACCCTGTCGGCCTCTAAAATCTTCAATCCCCAAAGCGCTGGCGCGAGTTTGATCTCGGGGCTGACCGGACCCATCTTCAATGCCGGCCGCATCCGTGCAGGCATCGAGGCGGCGGGAGCGGTGCAGGAGCAGGCGCTTCTTGCCTATCAAAACATCGTCCTCACGGCGCTGTCCGAAGTGGAGGACGCGCTCATAGCCTGCCGCCGCAGCGGCGAGCGTATCGGAATTCTCGAAAAGGCGGCCACGGCGGCCCGTGAAGCGGATGCTCTGGCCCGCCTGCGCTACCGCACCGGCGATACTGACATCAGCACCGTGCTCGATACGGAACGCACGCTCCTCTCCCTCGAGGAAAGTCTTGTCAGTGCCCGGGCGGATCGCGCCAGTGCCCACATCCAGCTCTACAAGGCCCTCGGAGGAGGCTGGAGCGCCCATTGACTTTGCCTGCATGAAATCACCTGCACCCACCGAAGACCTCGCCGCCATCGTGAATGGCGCCAGGCCCCGTCATCCGGTCCTGAAATGGGCCATCATCCTTGGTGTTATCGCCGCCGCCGGCGGTGCGTGGTTCTTTTTCTTCGGACGGTCCGGAGATAAAAGCGCACCGACCTACACGACGGAAACCGTGAAACGCGGTGACCTTTCCCTGAAGATCACGGCCACCGGCAATCTGGAGCCCACCAATCAGGTGACCGTGGGCAGTGAAATCTCCGGCCTTATTCTGGAGGTGCTGGTGGACAGCAATGACCGCGTGGAGAAAGGCCAGCCGCTGGCGAAGATCGATACGACGAAGCTCTCCCAGCAGGCGGACCGCACAAAGGCGACGCTTCTGTCCGCGCAGGCCCGTGTCGCCCTTGCGGAGGCAACCTTGAAAGAAAACGAAGCCAGCCTGAAGCGCCGTGAGGAATTGCACAAGCTCAGCGGCGGGCAGACGCCGTCCAAAGCCGACATGGATGCGACCATTGCCCTCGTGGCGCGCTCGAAGGCGGAAGTGGCCAGCGCCAATGCCTCGGTGGCGGAGTCTGAGGCTACGCTGCGGACGAATCAAACGGACCTCAGCAAGGCCATCATCAAGAGCCCGGTTTCCGGCATTGTTTTAAAGCGGAGTGTGGAACCCGGACAGACGGTCGCCGCGCAATTCACCGCGCCGGAGTTGTTCATCCTCGCCGAAAAGCTGGAGCGGATGGAACTCCAGGTGGCGGTGGCGGAGGCAGACATCGGGCGCGTCGAAAAGGGCCAGCCGGCCACGTTCACGGTGGATGCTTATCCTGACCGCACGTTCAAGGCGGAGGTGAAGAAAGTGTCCTTTGGATCGGAGGTGCTGAACAATGTGGTCACTTATGACACGGAGCTGGATGTGCCGAACGATGACAACAGTCTGCGTCCAGGGATGACGGCTACGGCGGACATCGATGTGGGCGGGAAAAAGAATGTGCTCATCGTGCCGAATGCGGCTCTGCGGTTTGATCCTTCACGCACGGGGTCTTCGGGACAGGGAGATCAAAACCGGACGCTGGTGCAGAGTCTCACCCCGGGCGGCGGCCGGGGCCGGCGGTTTGGCACCCAGGGCACGGATTTTATGCCGGTGGATAAAGAGAATCCCAAAATCTGGACACTTCGCGACGGCAAGCCGGTCGCCATTCCGGTCAAGGTTGGTATGACGGACGGCAGGCACACCGAGGTGAGTGGAGAGGGCGTCGAGGAGGGATTGGCCATCATCATCAGCGCCCGCGTGGCTTCACCGTCATGAGCACGGAAGCTCTCATCGAACTGCGTGACCTGACCAAAACGTATGGCCGGGGAGACGCGGCTTTTAAGGCGCTGTGCGGCGTGA
>DATAIE010000744.1:0-2108 GCA_036262875.1 Verrucomicrobiales bacterium | reverse complement strand
GCATGGGCGCAAACCTTGAAAGAAGGTCAGGTGGAGAAACTGCAGGGAATCCTGACTGCCGACCAGTTCCGTCTCTGGCAGCAGCGGATCGATACATGGAACAAGTTCTTCCGTCCGGATAAGGGGCCGGGCGACCGGCCTCCGGGCGACAAGCCCGCGCCTTCTTCGAATCCGAAATAGACGGATTTCACCCGACTGGGCGGAGAACAGACCAAGCCAGAAGTGACACCGGCGAAGCCGCATTTTCCCTGGACTCAACCCTGACACGTTGTCAGGAAGAGTTGAAAGAGGTGCGGCTTCGCCGGGTAGTGCTGACGCTTTCCGGAGACGCCTCAGTCGAGAGGCTTCACCATGATGTCTAAATACACCTCGCAGCCGGGGTCGTGTGACTGGAAGGCGAACGTGCCTTCGCTCACCCAGCGGCCCTTCTTTGGTCATCACTGTCGCGGGGATCGCTTTCCTTCTCGGTGTAGTCGGCGGTGACTTTGCCGTTCACGGTGATGACGATGTGCTTGCCCTCCACTCGTTAGGAACTGGAAAACGGGAAGCCGAAAGGCTGAAGAACAGCGGTTGGCGCTGCCAGGTTTCCGGCCCGGAGGACCGAGGGAGGGTAGATACGGTGTTGAGAGCAAGGAAAATGGGAGGGTATCCGGAGGATTTATTATGTTAGGAAAGAGAGGGATTAAATTGCTGGCCGTGTTTGAGGACGCCGCAGGCGGTTTGAAAGAGTTTGCGCATGAGAGCCCCGATGATGACCATCTCCGCTTTGCCGGCCTTGCGCAGACGGTCGCGCAGGTGGCCGAAGGCGCTGGGTGCTTTCAAACGCAGGAGCACCAGAGCCGGCATGTAGAGGCCTTTGCGCAAGCGTCCGTTGCCCTGTTTGTTCATGCGGGAGCGCCCCCGCAAGCTGGTGCCCGATTCGCAGAGCGCGGGAGTCAGGCCGGCCCATGCGGCGGCATCACGCACGCGCTCAAAACACTCAAGGGCGGGCAGTTCGGCCAGCAACAAAATGGCAGTGGTGCGTCCGATGCCGGGAATGCTCTCGAGCAAAGCGCAGTGGTGGCGCAGGGTGTCGTCGTTTTTGAGCAGAGCCTCCACCGCTTTGGCGATGGCGAGCAGCTGGCGTTCGTAGTGGGCGATGCTCGTCTTGATGAAAGAGGCGGTTTGCGGGGCGGCGCTCTGCAGGCGGAGTCTTTCGGAAGTCAGCGCCCGCAGCGCTTCCTCGCGGCGGCGGCTGAGAGCCTGGAGAGCCTCCTGGGCTTTCGTGCGGGGCTGCCAGGTGCGGGTGGCATGTGTCTGCACATAGCGGGCGATGAGCCGGGCATCGACGGCATCGGTTTTGTTGCGGCGGCCTTCGCTGCGGGCGTAGTCCTTGATCCAGCGGGGGTTGAGCAGACTGACGGCATGGCGGGCATGGTGCAGATAGCGCAACAGTTCCAGACTGTAGTGACCGGTGGCCTCCAGCGCGGTGCGGGTGCAGGGCGCGCCGTGTTCCTCCAGCCAGCGGGTCAGGGCCGCAAAACCTTCGGGGGTGTTGGCGAAATCCGCCTCCACGCTGCGCTGGGCGCCGGAGCGCAAAAGACAGGCGCGAAAAGTGGCTTTGGCAATATCGATGCCCAGAGCGGGCAGCGCCGGGACCGCCGGTGCGGCGTCCGGGGCAAAGAGATCCGGGGTGGTCACCGGCGCGGGACGGGTGGCGGCTTCACGTTGTTTTTTGTGACTGTAGAGAGGCATGGTGATAAGGTTAGGATTGCAGCGCGCGGGAGACAGACGGGGAGAAAACCGGCAGGAACATGCTTGTATTCGGGCTGGAAACGCCGTAGGGGCGCACTGCACATGATACGGTTCGGCCTTGCGCCGGAGTGTGCGGGAGGCAGGCCCATTCTAACTTACGGCCTCGAAGGCTATGCCGGTGTCGTCGGCATGCCTGCCTCCCGCTCCTCCGTGTCAGCCGCGGGCGGCTTCAATGAGGAAAGAGAAAATTGGTATGCGCAACATACAAGCCGGTGGCGCGAGCCACCGGAACCGCCCCAGCACGCAAATCCGCCCCGGATGGGGCGGCGGACACGTTCATTTCACCAGCAGCTTCCGGCGACCCTCCGGGACGG
>DATAIE010000743.1:0-3213 GCA_036262875.1 Verrucomicrobiales bacterium | reverse complement strand
CGACCGCTGCGGGCATAGCGCTTTCTAAATCCTGCGCTCCGGCGCGAAATTCCCCGCTTCACCCTTCCGCTCGCGCCCGTAAACTTTCCTGTCGGAACGGCCGCGGACGCGGCGACTATAGGAAAAGAAGTATGATCTCTCCCGAACGGTCCCACGAACTCCTGCGCGCCTACGCGGCCACCCGTTGCGGGACCGCGTTCCGGGAACTCGTGGCGGGTTGGAGCGACATGGTTTACGGTACGGCCCTGCGTGTCGCCCGCGGTCAGGAAGCGCTGGCGGAGGACGTCACGCAGTCGGTTTTTTCACGGCTCGCCGCTGCGCCGGAAAAGGTGAAAGACGCCCGCGCGCTTGGGGCATGGCTGCATGCAGTGGCCACCGGTGCCACCCTAGATGCCCTGCGGCTTGAGGCCCGGCGACGGCGCTGGGAGGAGACTTCGCAACAGCTCACCACGATGCACACGCCCGATCCTCCTGCGCCAGACACCGGGGACGACCGGCGCGACCTCGCTCCGGAAATCGATGGCGCCCTCAGCAAACTCCCGCCGCAGGACAGCCAACTTCTCCTCCTGCGCTTTTGGCAGAAGCAGGACTGGCGCAGCATCGGACGGACGTTTGGATTGAGCGATGACGCCGCGCAAAAGCGCATGAGCCGCGCGCTGGAGCGCCTGCGCCGCATCCTCGCCCGGCGCGGCATCACCAGCACCGCCGGGGTCCTCTCCGCCGTTCTGGCAGGCACCGTCCCCCGCGAATTGCCCGCCGCCACAGCCCTGAAAATCCTCTCCGCCACACAGGCCTCCACCGCCACAGGAGCCGCCGCCAACCTCCTAACCACTGTCGTCATGACCACCAAAACAAAAGTCGCCATCGCCGCCGCCATCGTCATTGCCGCCACCGTGCCTTTTGTCTACCAGCAGCAGCGGATCGCCGCCCAGCAGCAGGAAATCCACTCCCTGCAGCAAAAGGCGGTCGTCCCCGCCGGGAAAAAGACGCCCGTCGCTGCCCTGGCGGGGGATACGAACTCCGCCCCCGCCAAACGCCAGGAATCGACCGATTCCCCTTTGCCGGAGCACTCCGGCACTTCCGGCCCGGAGACGGAAGAAGGCGGGCCCCTGGACCACGACCCCCTGATGAACCGCGGGAAAATGAAGGAAAAGCTCGCCGTGCTGCGGCAGCGCCTGTCGCTCACGCCGGAGCAGGAGACGAAAATCGCGAAAGCGCTCGAATTCGGGCAATCCAAAATGAAGATCATCCCGCCGGATGTTATCGTGACCAAAGCCACG
Organism: Verrucomicrobiales bacterium; assembly: GCA_036262875.1. GTDB lineage: Bacteria > Verrucomicrobiota > Verrucomicrobiia > Verrucomicrobiales > V1-33 > V1-33. The sequence continues at coordinate 1,933 of DATAIE010000743.1, read as the reverse complement.
CCGGAGGATCAAAAGAAAATGGAGGACGGCATCATCGCCGCCCTCACCGCGGACCAACAAAAGGAATACGAGACCTTCCGCGCGGAAGAGAAGGCCAACGCTCTGGAAGCGGTCGCGAACCGGGAGCTTTCGGAGCTGCAATCCATCACGACCCTCTCCCCGGAGCAAAAGGACCTGGTCTTTGCCGCCTTTTCAGAAATCGCATCAAAGGAGTCCGACCTGCCCGTCCTGGAACCCGTCAGAGACGCGGAGGCCATCAGGCAGGCTGAGAAAACCCGCTGGGCCGCGCGTCAGGAAGCGCTCAGCGCCATTCTGACTCCGGAGCAGATGGCCCTCTACCAGCAGGCTGGAAATCCCTTCCACCCCGGAGCCGGCGGCTGATCCGGACCAGGGTAGCGAGGGTTGGACCGACGGGCAGCGCGGCGTTTTTCAGCGGCTGCCGTGCGGTCGTTTGAGGACCGCAATGGCCTCTTGAGCCGTGGGCATTCCCGCCGCAAGTCCAAGGCATACCACCCTATGCAAAGCCTCTGGACCGATGCCGAAGCTGCCTCCTTTTCCGGCAGTGATCTTTCTCTCCGTGTATTCACTTCCCGCCTGTTGGGGCGTGAACCGCAACTCGTTCTCCACGGCGGGGGAAACACCTCGGTAAAGAGCACGGTCCCGGATTTCTTTGGCACGCCCCAGGAAGTCCTCTACATCAAAGGCAGCGGCGGGGATCTCGCGACCATCGAGGCGAACGGCTTCCCCGCGGTAAAGATGAGCGTGCTTCTGAAGATGGCAGACCTGCCCTCCCTCAGCGATGCGGACATGGTGCGCGAGCAGCGGGCGGCGATGCTGGACCCGGATTCCCCCACTCCATCGATCGAGGCGGTGGTGCATGCGGTGATTCCTCACAAATTTGTGGATCACACGCACTCCAACGCCGTCGTCGCGGTGACCAATCAGCCGGACGGCCTGGAACTGGTGCGCACCACCTGGGGAGACCGCGTCATTATCGTTCCCTATGTCATGCCTGGGTTCCTCCTGGGGAAAGCGGTGCGGGAGCTGACGAAAAACGCGGACTGGTCCAAAGTGGAAGGCCTCATCCTGATGCAGCACGGCATTTTCACCTTCGGCGAAACCGCGAAGGAAAGCTACGAGCGCATGATCAAGCTGGTGAGCGAAGCCGAAGCGGCTCTCGAAAAACGCGGCGGCGGCCCGTCCTCCGCGGCGACTGCCACCTTCACTCCCGATAATGCCGCCCTCCGCACGCTGGCGAAATACCGTCAGGCCGTTTCCAAAGCGCGCGGGCGGGCCTGTTTCGGGCTGGCGGATTTCAGTGCAGAGGCAGCGGGATTTGCAAGCCGTCCGGATGTGGCCTCATTGGCCACGCGGGGCACCCTAACGCCGGATCACAGCATCCGCACGAAGCGCATCCCCGCGATTCTCAGCGGAGACGATGCCGTGACGGACTATGCCACCGCTTACACCGGCTATTTTGAAAAGCATCAGTCCGGCCAGACGAAGCTCGATCCCGCGCCGCGCTGGGCCGTTCTGCCCGGGCAGGGGGTGGTCTCCTTCGGCACCTCTCTTCCGGAAGCACGCGTCGTGCAGGATATTGCGGGGCATACGCTGCGCACCATCCAGCAGGCGGAGGCCGCCGGAGGATGGGTGGCGCTGCCGGAGAAGGACCTCTTTGAAATTGAATACTGGGACCTGGAGCAGGCCAAGCTGCGCAAGGCACCGGCACCGAAGCCCCTCCAGGGAAAAGTGGCGATCGTCACCGGAGCGGCGGCAGGCATTGGCCGCGCCATCGCGCTGGCTCTTTAGGCACAGGGGGCCGCAGTGGTGGGTATGGACCTCAATCCGGAAACACCCCAGCGTCTCGGCGGGCTGGACGGACTGACGGGCAAGGTGATCAACCTGACCGACTATCCTGCGGTGCAGGCCGCCG
>DATAIE010000742.1:0-4796 GCA_036262875.1 Verrucomicrobiales bacterium | reverse complement strand
GGACCGCCTCATGACCTTCCCGGAAGCGGGCGTGACCGTCACCGTAAGATGCGTCCAGCACCAGGCGAAATCCCCGGCAACTTGAATCTCCTTGATCTCACTGGCCGCTTCCATTCGGAACTGACCGATACCCGCGTTGAAGGCACTCATAAATTCGTCCCGCCCCGTCATCGGAGGTCGCCCGGGAAGCAGGAAGACCACGTCCTCCGCCATCAACCGTTCCAGGGCTGGTGAATCCCCCGCCGCGGATGCCCGGAGCCAGGTGTCGATCAATTGGCGGATTTGAATTTCGTCGCTGTTCATGATTGTGTGAGGCGGGCAGCCGGGTTGTCAGAAACAGAACGGTCATTTGAAAGATGGCAAATCCGGAAGTTGGGTCCGTCACGTGCATTTCGTCATCTGGACTGGCGAAACAAACACGGCCCGTTACGTTGCGGCAATGTCAGCATGGTCACCTCTTCGTTTGCCGCTCTTCCGGGCTCTATGGCTCTCCAGTGTGGTATCGAATATCGGCTCCACGATGCATGACACGGCTGCGGTCTGGACCATGACCACCATGACGGTGCTGGACCGCATGCCGCTGATGACCTCGCTCATGCAGACGATGTCCAGCCTGCCTCTGTTTTTGTTGGGGCTCCCAGCGGGGGCACTGGCGGATTTGGTGGACCGGAAGCGGCTCATACTGATTGCGCAGGTGGCCGCCCTTCTGGTGGCGGCAGGCATGGCCGGGCTCGCCTGGCTCGGTGCGTTGAATCCCACCCTCCTGCTGCTCGCCACCTTTCTCCTGGGAGTCGCCTCCACCTTTACCATGCCTGCGTGGCAGGCCCTCGTCCCGGAGGTCGTCGGGAGGCCCGAACTGTCGCATGCGATCGCCCTCAACAGCGTGGGATTTAACATTGCCCGGTCCCTGGGCCCGGTCGTCGGCGGACTGATCGTGGCCCGCGCCGGTCCTGTTCCGGTCTTCATTTTGAATGCGCTTTCCTTCGTGGCGGTGATCGTGGCCATGGCGTCCGGAAAATATCCCTCCACCCCGCGCAGCGCCCAGCGGGAACAGATGCTGGGTGCCATGACCGCCGCCATCCGCTACGCGAGGCATGCGCCCGCCATGCGGGCCGTGCTTTCGCGCGGCGGCGTCCATATGTTCGCGGCGGTGGCTCCTGTCGTTCTTCTGCCTTTTCTGGTGCGCGCGCGGCACTGGGACGCTTCCGCCTACGGCAGTTTCATGAGTTGTTACGGCGGCGGCGCGATTTTGATGGCCATCTTCGTTTTGCCGAAACTGCGGGCCCGCTTTTCCTTCGATCAGGTTCTGGCGGGAGCGAGCATCGTCTCCGCCCTCGCTGCCTGCGCACTCGCCTTCCAGCCTTCCGCCGTCCTCATGGGAGCCGTGCTGGCGGCGGCGGGTGCGAGTTGGATGAGCGGGCTCAATACGTTCAGCGTCGCCTCGCAAAGCGCGTTTCCGAATTGGGTGCGGGCCCGCAGTTCGGCCATCTACCTGGTGGTAATGCAGGGGGCCTTTGCCGCGGGATCACTTTCCTGGGGTTACCTTGCCGGCCACTTCAGCGCCCCGATGGCTCTGTTCACTGCGGCAGGCGGCCTTCTCATTAGTGCCTCCTTGAGCCGGATCATTCCCATCAGTCACGTGGATAAGCTGGACCTCCGGCCCTCCGGCCACTGGCATGAGCACCACTTTACAAATGAACCGGCTCCTTCCGACGGGCCAGTGCTCATCACCATCGAATATCACATCGATCCGGCGGACGCGCGCGCCTTTCGCGCCGCCATGTTTCATCTCCGCCAGACCCGGCTCCGCGACGGCGCTTTCCGCTGCTCCATGTTCTCCGACATCGAGGATCCCACTCACTATCGCGAAACCTTCCTGGTTGGCTCGTGGGCGGAGCACCTTCGCCAGCACGATCGCGCCACCATCGAAGATCAGCGCATCGAACAGGCGGTGATCGATTTTCACCGCGGGCCGGAACCTCCGCGCATCCGGCACTTCCTCATGATCAATCTCCGGGACCCAGTGGTGTAGTCGCAGCCCTTGTTTCCGCTAGGGACCATCCTTCACACACCGGAAGCCCGCGTGATTGGACGACGTATCAGGTGTCGTCTCCTGGCGTCCTGACGGTCGGTAGGACTCGCAGTAGCAGTCATTGCAGAGCCACGAGCCGCCGCGCACGGTGCGGCTGGGGCGACCCTGGGGGTTGTCACTGTCGGGGATCGTATTCTTCGGATTGTCCGCGGGGCTCTTCGCGTAATACGTTTCTGAATACCAGTCCTGTGTCCATTCCCACACATTGCCGGCCATCTCGTACAGGCCGTAGGCATTGGCCGGAAAGGATTTCACCGGTGCCGGTCCATGGAATCCATCCTCCGCTGTATCCTTTACCGGAAAAGTTCCCTGCCAGATATTACACATCCATTTGCCGCCGGGGCGCAGTTCACTGCCCCATACATACTTCTGCTGCTCCTGTCCTCCGCGCGCCGCGCGTTCCCACTCAGCTTCTGTGGGAAGCCGCTTTTTGGCCCACTTGCAGTAGGCTTCCGCATCGAAGTACGAGACACAAACCACCGGATAGTTGTCCTTTCCGGCGATGCTGCTGCCGGCTCCATCCGGCTGCTTCCAGTTGGCGTAAAATTTGTATTCCCACCACTGGAGCGGGTTGTCCAGAGGCACGCGCTCCGTCGTGGTTTTGAAATGATTCGCGCCGGGTTTGAGCATTTCCGGTGGAATGAGAGAGCGCTCCTCCTCCGGAAAATCCTCGATCTTCGGCACCTTCTCGGCCGTGGTCACATAGCCGGTGGCTTTCACGAATGCCGCGAACTGCGCATTCGTTACCTCCGTCGCGTCCATCCAAAAGCCTTTCACAGTGACCCGATGCACCGGCATCTCGTGCGGCTTGTCATTCGATCCCATGAGAAACGAGCCTTCGGGAATCCACACCATGCCCTGCGGCGGAGCCGGGACAGTGGGCGCAGGCGGGGCTGGCTGGGCGCTTTCCGCCGGTGCCGGTTTCGTCTTGTCCGGCTTTTCCTGGGCGAAACCCGTCGCCGCAAAGAAAGCACAGAGAATGAAATGGGGTTTCATGCGTCGCACCGTGTCAGTGGCCAGGCGGCCTTGTCACGGGTAAAAAACCGCCGCCGACGCGGTATAGCCGTGAATGAAATTCACCCCGGCCACCGGACCGAACTCGCCGTTCGCAAAAAAGCCGGCCACCGGCACGGGACCGAAGGTCTCCGCAAAAATACCGGCGTCGTGATTGGGCACTCCAAAGAGATGCTGACCGCGCCCGGCGCAGCAAAATACGAGCGCCGCGAGGGGCTCGCCGTCCCGGCGGCGCACCTCGGAACACCGAACGCGCAAATCTTCATCCGCGGCGTCCTTTTCGCGAAGTTGAAACTGCAGGGTCTGCCCCACGCGGGGCACCGCCCCGATTTTGATGGCACCCGTGCGGGGATCTCCTCCCAGAATATTCCGCACCACAAAATCCCCTCTGCGGAACTCCTCGCGATACTCACTGGCGGCCAGGCCGGCCATGATATTGCCCCCGCGCGCATGGGATTTTTCATCTTCCGGCAGGGCCTCGAACGTTTCTGTGAGCACATCATAGGCGCGCCGGCCTCCCACAGCATACACCAGATCCTCCTCCACCCGCGTGATGGTGTAGGGTTCACCGATGGGCTGGCATCCCTGGCTCACAATGGCCTCCACGCGAATGCCGGCCAGATGCACCGCAACGCCGGCGGCCTCCTCCGTTTTCATGCCGCTGTGAAAATGGAAAATCCCGTCCGTCTCCCAGCCTCCTCCCGCCAAACCTCCGAATACCGGCACGCCGGGATACACCCGATTCATATCCTCCAGCAGCATCTGCGCGTTCAGCTTCCCGGGATGGCCCGTCACGATCCAGCACCCGTCCGTGCGAAGTCCGTGGGGAATTTGAAAATCGCTGTCGATCACCCACGTGCGCACAGAGGCCCCCGGGAGATTGAGGAAAAGCACCGAAAAGCCGGACACGTTTTCATCCTCCTCCCCCGTTCCGATGATCGTATCCGCCGAGCAGCCAACCACACAGCGCGCATGCCCCTCCACCTGGAGAATCTCCACCAAATCCGCGACATGCGGCTTCCAGTCCGCACTGGCATAGACAAACGCAATCGTCGCCCCGCCCGTCTCCGCCCGCAGCTCCCTCGCCGTCGCGATGACAGCATCCTCATCCCACGTCAGCAGGCGGATGCGCGAAGCGGCTCGGGCAGTGGATTCGGTCATGGAGAGAAAATTGTAGTGGGGTACCCGGAACAGGACTTGAACCTGCACTCCTTTCGGAACCAGATCCTAAGTCTGGCGTGTCTGCCAATTCCACCATCCGGGCATGGGTTGATTGTGAGCCATTTGCGTCACCGACATCTGATTCAGACCGCAAGCGGAGCGGGAATTTTGGGTGGTTCTGCGCAGGGACACGCGAATCTTTCGGCTCCGTTTACAATGGGCGCAAGCGGCGAGTGACTGAAGAGAATCTCTTGAGGCCTAGAAACCGGTCCGAGACCGGCGGCCAATCCGACGACAAGGCACAGCAAGGGATGGTGTTTCATCTTGTTTTCTTGTAGCCCTCCCTTTTCATCACACCATCCCCTCTTTTGCGCGCTTCGCATAGGCCTTGAGAACAGGATCGCCAGTTGATCGCACGTAGGCGTTCAGTGGTTTTGAAACGTCATGCGGATAGTAGAAGTGCCCGTATCCGTGGATAGCAGCTTCCTGGCAGGCCACGTGATCAAGGCGAATGGTCTCCGCGAGGACA
>DATAIE010000741.1:0-2331 GCA_036262875.1 Verrucomicrobiales bacterium | reverse complement strand
CAGCACGGTGGTCAGATTGATCAGATGCAGATCCACGAGACCGGTCCCGATGGTTTTCGCCACAGCCACCCCCATGAGGGCTCCGATCAGATTGAAGAAAGTGGAGATGATGATAGCCTGATTCGGAGTCATGACCTTCGTGGCCACGCTCGTAGCGATGGAATTGGCGGTGTCGTGAAATCCGTTCGTGTAAGTGAAGGCGATGGCAACGAAGACGACGATAAGAACGAGAGTGAGCTCCATAAAAGCTTCCGGTGCCGCAGTTCAACTGTTCTTCAGAATGACGAGGGCAAGGGTCCGGCCGATGGACCGGCACACGTCGATACAGTCGCTGAGAATGTGATAGAGATCCTGGGCGATGATCTTGCTCAGGGCATCGCCGCCGGGTTCGTAGGTGCGCCGCAGGGCTTCCAGGATGACGCGTCCGGCGTCGGATTCGATCTGGCTGAGCCGGGCATCCATGGCTTTGATTTCCGCCAGTTTCCCGCCCTTGCTGAGAAGCTGCACCATTTCCACCACGATGCGCGCGCCGCTTTCGAGCATGTGCGCGGCGAGGCTGAAGTCGAAGTCCGCCGTTTTTTCCCAAACAATGACGTACCGCTCGGCGAATTTTTCCACGGTCTTTGGCAGCCGGTAGAGCTGTGTGGCCACGGCCTGAAGGTCCTCCCGCTCGATGGGGGTGACGAAGACCTTCGTCAGCATTTCCTCCAGCCGGTTGATGACGGCTTTGTCCTGACGGCGCGCATTCACAAACGCATCCAGTTGAGGGGGCTCCGTCCGGTTGGCGAGGGTGCTGCGCAGGGCGTTGACCGATTCCGCGCCCAGCGCGGCGCTTTGTTCCAGCAGTCCGAAAAACTCGCGCGGCCTTCCGAGCAGTCGTTGCAATGAAAACATAGGAGGCGGCTTACGAGTTCTTGAGGACGATGTGCGTGATGATGTTCCCGGCGTCGCGGCAGCGGTCGACCACGGTTTCGAGCAGTTCGAAAAGGTCCCGCAGCGCGATGACGCGGATGGGCTCGTGACGTCCGCTGTAGAGGTCGCGCAGCATCTCCAACTGCAGCGAGTCTGCGTCCCCCTCGATCTGCTGGAGCTTGGCATTGAGCCCCTTGGCTTCGTGAATTTTCCCGGCCCCCAGCGTGCGGAGCATCCCGACGAGAGCGACCACCTGATGCGTGGCGGCGTCGAGAAGCGCGATGTGACGCGCGAAGTCCACATCCTTGACGAGGGCGGCACTGATGATGAACCGCTCGGCAAACTTTTCGACCGTCTTGGGAATGCGGTAGAGCGAGTGGCTGAGGACCTCGATGTCCTCCTTCTCCAACTGAGTGACCATGCTGTTCACCAGGGCCTCGTTGATTTGATCCGTGATCTTCTTATCCGTTTCCTTCGCTTTGTGGAAGGCATCCAGACTGGGAGTGGCGTCCGGAGTGGAAAGCACCTTGTTCAAAGCGGTGATGCTGGTGCGCCCTTCCTCGGCGGAAGCTTCGAGCAGAGTGAAGAATTTGTCGTCTTTTCCGAAGAGTTTTTGGAGCGAGATCATGAGAGAAATGATGGGGGCGCGGCCATCTGTGACAGAAAGTCCAGAATGGGGAGAGAGTAAATGTGACAATTATGTCACATTACCCTCCGCCGATTGGCAAGACCGGACTGCAAAGCTTCTCTTACTTCCGCAATTCCTGGAATTTCGTGAGGAGAGCCGGGTCAAAACTGTCCTGCATGTCCCGGAATTTGAGAGGGGCGAAATCGTCGAATTCCACTGAACGGACCGGCGGCCAGAAGACCCCCTTCCGGATGCTCGCGATCACGCCCCGGGCACACTCGACAGCGGAATGGACGACCGCATCATCCATCCCTTCCCACATTTTGACGGCCGCCTCGGACCGGGCGACGGGCAGATTGACATACCCCGCCTTCACGGTGCCCAATTCGCGGCGGCCGACGATCCACGCGTAAAAAGGGAGTTGGAGATTCGTCCATGCGTGCGGTTTTCCGTGGTAGTCGAACACCTGCCAGTCCGGAAATTCGCGGGACCCGGTGCGGAACGCCTTTACGTGGGCCTTCTCGGGATCGGTCCCTTTGGCTCCCGTTTTGTAGTCGATGACCCGCCGCTCCCCGGTCTGTGCGTGGCGCTCGATGAGGTCGATACGGCCGCTGATTTCCACGTTGTCGAGGGTTTCGGGAAAACTCACCTCCACGTGCTCGAACCGCCAGCCGGCGGCGCGTTCCTCTGCGTGGAGGCGGGCCAGCACCCGCAGCCGGTTCCGGGCGCTCTCCAACTGAATGATGAGCGGAAGGGCCGGGTCTGGGGTGTAGTGTTCCGCGGAGAGCCGG
>DATAIE010000740.1:0-3050 GCA_036262875.1 Verrucomicrobiales bacterium | reverse complement strand
AGGCGGCCTTCCCCTGACCGCGGCGGGTCCGTTGGAATTGCGACAGAGTCCCTATGAGCGCGCCCTTTCACCTGCCGCCCCGTCAAACGCTCCTTCTGATTTTGCTTCCGCTGCTGACGACGTTTGCGTGCCAGAGATTGTATCTGCATTTCGTGGGGGTGCATCATGTGTATCCCGGCGGTTATCTCGTGCACCATTTGTTTACCGGGGCGTTGATGGTGATTCCCGCAGCGTTCATCCTCGCCTTTGGGCCCCGGTGCCGGCGAACGGCGGTGCTCACCCGTGTGGCCCTGGGAATCGGCAGCGCCATGGTGCTGGATGAAGTCGTGTATCTCGTGGCCACCCGGGCATCCGATGCCGACTACGTCTCCCCGCTGTCCCTGCGCGGAGCGTTCGTTTTCGTTTCGCTGGGCGTTATCCTGCTGTGGGCCCTCTACCGGATTCATCCGCGCAGCGGGGAGGAAAATTCCTGACCGGCCTGCTCAATCCAGCCTGATCTTTTCACCCGGCATGGGCACGATGACCTCGGTTTCAGGAACCGCAGCATTCACGGCGCTGACAAACCAGGCGATGGATGGCTCGTCTCCATGGACCAGCAGCAGTTTTTTAGGACGCACTTTCTTCACATAGTCCACGAGTGAGGTCCTCGGCGCGTGCCCGCTGAAATCGAAGGCCTTGACATCGCAGTGCCGGATGACCGGCGCGTGGGCATGGTGCAGTTTTACCCCCTCGCCCACCGCTGTCCGCTGCAGCAACCCCGCTGGACTTTCAGGATCGGCGTATCCGACAAACAGGACCGAGTTTTTCGGATTGTCGATGAACCGGAAAGCAAAGTCATTGCTCGCCGTGTCCTCGGTCATCATGCCGCTGCTGATCGCATAGATGCGGCCAGGCACGTAGCTGAGATCCCGTTCTCCTTTTTTGGCGCGGATCAGTCCGTCCATCGCATCGAGGATTCGGAATCCAGGATGCCGTCTTCGCGAGGTTTCGCTGTGCTTGTCGACGATCTGGGTCATGCGTGAACTCAGCCCGCCGATATGAATCGGAATGCGCGGGGAAAGGTGTCCGGTGCGCCTCAGTTCATGCAGCAGCAGCAGCATTTCCTGCGTCTTTCCCACGGCAAAGACCGGCATGAGAACGCTGCCTCCGCGATCCACGGTCTCCATGATCGCCTGCGCCAGCCGCCAGCCCTCCTGCTGCCGTTTGTAATCCGCGGGCCGGTCCGCCGCCCCGCGAGTGCATTCGAGGATCAGCACATCGATGTCCTCTTCCGGAAACTCGGCTCCCATTTGCAGCGTTTGATCCTCAAAGTGGACATCTCCGGTATAGAAAACCTTGAGCCCTCCGAGATCGAACTTTACTCCCACACTGCCAGGCAGGTGGCCTGCTTCGAAGAATTCGCCGCGTGCGCCATTCTGCCCGGCTTCAAATCGTTTTCCGGGCCGGATCTTCAGCCAGCGCTTTTCCATGGCATCCACTTCCCGGTGAGTGAAGAGAGGATATTCCCGAATGCCATCCTGCTCCCGCTGGAAGGTCATGACGTTGCAACTGTTGTGCAGCATGGCATCGGCGATGTCCGCGGTCATTTCGGACATGAATACCTGCGCCCGGGGATGCCGCCGCATCACCACCGGCAGAGCACCCACGTGATCGAGGTGCGCGTGCGTGATGATGATGGCATCCGCAGTATCATCCTCCAGGAGGCGGAGGTCCGGCAGGCACTCCAGGCCCTTCTCTTTCGGATGCATACCTGCATCGAGCACGATCCGCTCCATGCCGGTATCCAGCACGTAGCAGTTCGCGCCGATCCCGACCCTGCGCAGCAGGCTCTGAAATGTAATCTCCGGCATGAAGTTAACGAAAGCCGTGGGAGTGCGCGTCACTGGCCCCGATAGCAAGAGAGAAGCCGGAATTTGTTCAAGCCCGCCCTGGACGCTTTGTGTGGCGTAAACCGCTGTCCCGCTCGCCTTTGGACCGGGGGCTTTTGCTTCCAGGCTTTCCTTTGCACATTCCGTTCGGCGGTGGAAGGTCCTGTAGTTTATTATTCTCGTTCCTCATGTTCGGCGCACTCACAGACAAACTCGATAACGTTTTCCGCAAACTCCGCGGTCTTGGCAAGATCAGCGAAAGCAATATCAGCGACGCCCTCCGGGAGGTGCGGATGGCGCTGCTGGAGGCGGATGTCGATTTCGGCGTCGCCAAGGAGTTTATCAACACGGTGCGGGAAAAATCTCTCGGAGAAGAGGTCCTGAAGGGCGTCAAGCCGGGAGAGCAAATCATCAAAATTTTCCAGGATGAACTCACCGCATTGCTCGGCGGCGATGCTGAGCCTCTCGATTTGACACCTCCTGGCCGCATTCTGGTGGTGGGTCTCAACGGGGCAGGGAAGACGACCACCTCCGCCAAGCTGGCCCTCAAATTGAAAAAAGAGGGCCGCCGTCCCGTGCTCGTGGCCTGTGACCTTTACCGCCCGGCGGCGGTCGAGCAACTCGCCACCCTGGCCCGCGAAATCGACGTGCCCGTGTTTAAACCGGAGCCGGGTGAAAAGGATGTGCTGAAGTCCGTGAAAGCTGCTCTGAAGTGGCTCGACACGCAGACATGGAATGTCGTCATTTTCGACACTGCCGGACGCCAGGAGGTGGACGAGGAACTGGTGAAGGAACTGAAAAACGTGCGGGACCTCCTCAAGCCCGGTGAGGTTCTTCTTGTTGCCGATGCCGCCACCGGTCAGCAGGCGGTGAATGTCGCAAGGACCTTCAATGAAGCCGTGGGGGTCACCGGCATCATCCTCACCAAGCTCGACGGGGACGCCCGCGGCGGTGCGGCGCTCTCCATGCGCAGCGTCACCAAAAAGCCTATCAAATACGCCGGGGTGGGCGAAAAGATGGAACAACTGGATGCCTTTGTCCCGGACCGTATGGCTCAGAGAATCCTGGGCATGGGCGACATCGTCGGCCTGGTCGAACGCGCTGCGGAGGTCATCGACGAAAAGGAAGCGATGAAGACGATGGAGAGAATGATGTCCTCCGACTTCAACTTCATCGACTTCC
>DATAIE010000739.1:0-5990 GCA_036262875.1 Verrucomicrobiales bacterium | reverse complement strand
CAGCTTTTCCCAGGGTGTCTTATCCCACTGACCCGTGCCAAAGGAAGTGTATCCGCCGATCATGACGAATCCTGCACCGCGCTCCGATACCAGTTCCACTGTCCACTCGATCTGCTCCTTCGTGAAAGAGATTCGGGGGATGTCGGAGCAAATCACAAGATCATAACGGAACAGCTCCTCTTTGGTGCGCGGATAGCCTCGCCGGTCCTTGCGAATATCCGTAGGGTCAGTCCAAGTGGCGTGCATGAGAACGGAACCGCCCGCATTGTTCAATTCATTCAAGGTAAAGGTGTCCATCTCAATCCGGGGGTCCTCCTGCCGCACACCGTCGGGCAGCATGGTCACCTCGTTGCGGCCCGTGGAACCGGGTTTGTCCGTACCCTCCATGTAAAGCACGCGAATCTTCGGCTCGGTGGACTCCACCGTAAAGGAGGTCTCATTGTCTGCGAGGGTCGATTCACCGGTGACCGGTGAAAGTTTCGCGACAATCTGCACCGGCTCCGCACCGATGGTGCAGTGAAGCTCCACCGTCTCCATCTCGGCACCGCCAGGACGGGTGGAGAGATCGGTGGAATCGATGACCTTGCCGGAAGTCCGCTCCACGAGACTGACATTCAACGGCTGATCCTGACAATTCGTGCGCAGTACGGTAATGCTGACCGGAAGCTGCGTGCCGGGCGCGGCGCGGCGCTCCACCATGCAGGCGGCGATCCCGGCATTTACCACCGGACTGCTGATGCCCACCGGCACGGCAGCGAAGGGGACTTTTCTCCGGGCGGCCATTTTGGCCATCTCGTGGACGGCGGACGCGTCCTGAGCCGCGCCGTCGCTTACCACCACCACGGCCTTCAAATCCGAGCTCCCCTTTTCCGCAGCGAGAATCTCCCGGAGAGCGGCACCGAGACGCGTGCCTTTGCGGGCGGCGTCCTCCGGCGCAGGCATCTCTCCGGGGAAAAGGTGTTCGCCAAACCACTTCACCTCCACGCGGCTGCTCAATTGCGGATCCTTCAGCACCGCTTCCCGCACGGCATTTGCCTGAGCGGCGCGCGTTTGGCCATCCTCTCCCTTGAGGTCCATGCTGCGGGAGGCATCGAGCAGCAGCACCATATGCGACGGCTGTTGATCGCCGTGCCAGGGAGTCATGGGATTGGCCAGCAACCATCCGGTGCCCGCGATGACCAGCAAGCGGCATGCACAGACTGCGGCGCGCGGCAGCCCGCCAAGGGCCGTGCGTTTCCAAAACCAGACCTGGGCAAGGGCAGCGGCGATGGCGGCTGCGATCCAGAGCACGGACGGGAACGGGGGGGCGTAGTGAGTGGGCATCAGCGTCAGGAGTAAAACCGCCGGAGGAGCCAGTCCGCGGACAAAAGCAGAATGACGGAGAGGAGCAATGCCGTGCGGTCCCAAAGCGGCGTGCGCAGCAGATCACCACGGGATTCGATCTGCACGCGGCGGTCTTTCAGCCATGCAGAAACATCCGCTGCGGAAGCGAGCACTTTCCCGCCGGTGATTTTTGCCACGGGCTCCAGCAAATCGGGACGCGCGGCGGGTTCCGCCAGTTCGAGATCCTCCAGCGGCGCCCGGATTTTGAATGTCGCGCTGCGCTTCCCCGGCACACCGGGACCGGCGGCCTCCACTGTGATAACACATTCCCCTGACAAACCGGCGGGGCGCGGCAGAAGCCCCTCAAACCGTCCTGCCCGGGAATCGTACCGCAGACGAATGCGACTCGAACGCGCGCCGGCCACCTCTGCCGTGCAGGTGCCGCGCGCCAGTTTTTCCATCAGCGATTCATCGGCGCAGGAGGCATGGACCGGCAGCGGTTCGTTTTGCGACCACGACCGCAGCGGGGTGCCCGCGGCAAAGTCCGCCCCGTGCGCCCGGATGCTGCCCTCCGCCAGCCAGCGCATGGTGTGAACCCAGAAGCGCCGGAACCAGGCGTTGTTATAAAACGGCGCGGGCGTGTAGCGGTGCTCATCGTCCTCGGTATTCGGCTCGACGGGCACGGCGGTCTCCGGCGGTCCCCACGCGCGGTTGTGAAAAGTGCCCCAGAAGAACGTGACGTCACTGGCGAAGCCCAGAGTGCGGCCTTTGCCAAACTGCTCGACGGCCATGACAGGCATGCCCTCCTCCGTGCCCTGGCGCATGATCACCGTGGCCGCGGGCTTCGCGCGCCTCACAAAATTGGTGCCGAGGAACAGCGGGTGCGCATCGAGAATGGCATTGAGTGTCTCGCCCGCCTGCAGAGGCAGGCGCGCGAGCAGCGGATGCACCCGGGCCTCGCGCGGCCAGAATGGCTTGAAGTTATCAAACGTCAGGCCGCGGCTCGCGCCCTCCATATCCAGGGGAATGAGTTTGTCCCACGGCGTCTGGTCCCACAGCCCCGAACCGAAGGACGATTTGCCGCCGATCATCACAAAGGCCCCGCCGCGTTCGGCCACGAAATCCACCGTCCATTGAATCTGATCCGCCGTAAACGCCTTCCGCGGAATATCCGAGCAAATAATGACATCGTAGCGATAGAGTTCCTCGCGCGTTTGGGGATACCCTTTTGTGGGATCGGGCTTGAAGACGCGATTCGTCTTCCATGGCCAGTTCACGAGAACGGAGCCTCCCTGGTCGTTGGTCACGTTGAGAGCCAGGAGATCCACCTCCATGCCGCCGTCCTTATCGAGCGCATCCGCGAGGAAGAGCGGCTCCGGGATGCCATGGTCCGTCCGGTTCGTGCCCTCCATATAGAGGATGTGCAGTTTGGGATCAGCGGTGGCGATGGTGAGGGGAATGACGTTGTCCGTTTCGGAAATTTCGTTAGGCAACGCGGTCACGCGGACCGAGCCGTCGAACCCGTCCAACCCGCTGAGACAGTGCAGCGTCACCGTTTGCACGGCGGAGGGAGTCTCTCCGGAGGGCATGATGGCCTCGTCCACGACCTTCTCTCCGGACTTTTCCACCAGTTGCACGTTGATGGCCTCCGAGCGGCAGCCGTCGCGGCGCACCGTAACGGTGACGGGAACCAGAGTGCCCGGTTTTACAGCGGACGGCGCATCGCAGGCGGTGATTGCCAGGTTTCGCACATCGTAGCGACCACCCGTGCACAGGACGCTCACGGGAATGCCGCGCTGTTTGAAGGTCTGTGCAATGCCTGGCAGCGCCTCCGC
The DNA here is from genome assembly GCA_036262875.1 of Verrucomicrobiales bacterium. Taxonomy (GTDB): domain Bacteria; phylum Verrucomicrobiota; class Verrucomicrobiia; order Verrucomicrobiales; family V1-33; genus V1-33. The sequence goes on along the minus strand of DATAIE010000739.1, from coordinate 2,832 downwards.
ATCCTGAGCGGCGCCATCACTGATCAGCACCACTCCGCCGGGCGAAGCACCGGACGTCAGCAGTTCCCGCAGTGCCTGCGCCGGCCGGGACCCGGCCCGCAGCGCATCATCCTCCGCGGGCGGCTGCGATCCGCCGTGAAGCCGTGAGCCAAACCAGAGGGGCTGGATGGTTTCTTTTTCGTCCGCCGTCTCCATGGATTGTCTCAGCACATGTGCCGCCAGCGTGGAGCGCTTCACATCTCCAGCCAGAAAATCCATACTCCGGGAGGCATCCGTCAGCAGCCACAGGCGCGGTGCTTCTCCCGTCTTTCCCGTGAGGCGGTGCGGCCCGGCGAGAGTCCACAGGATGATGCCCGCCGCAGCGAGCCGGAGCATCGCGACGGTGGCTTTCACCGCGCCCTGCAGGGCTGTGCGCCGCCAGTACCATATCATGGCCACGGCAAGCGCAGCCCCGCCGGCGACCAGAAGCGCGGCAGGAAAGACCGGGGCGTAGTGGACACTCATACGGAGGCGGACGCGCGCAAATCTGTCAGGATTGAAACCGGCGGATCAGCCAGTCGGCGGTGAGCAGCAGGAGCACGGATGCCATTACCCACGTGCGGTCCCACGCAGGCATCACTCCAGCGCGCTCCGGCGAATTCAGTTTTTCGGTGCGCGCCGTCAGCCACGATGAAGCCTCGCCGGCGGAGTGCAGCACTCTGCCGCCGGACACCTCCGCGAGCGCCGCGAGGATGTCAGGGCGGGCGGAGGGATCGGAGGTTTCCGGATCGCTCTGCGGCACGCGCAGGGTGAAGACGGCCTTCCGCTTTTCGTGCTGCTGCGGGTCCTGCGCCTCCACCTCCACAGTGATTTCCTCCGGGAGACTGGCGGGTTTGGGAATCGCGCCGGTGAAGCGGTGGGAAACCGCATCCCAGGTCATGCGGGTGCGGGTCCCGTTCATACCCTGAATCTGCGCAAAACAGGGCGAAGTGGAGAGGCGCGTCATCATGCTCTCGTCCGGCGTGGCGGCAAACACCGGCAGCGGAGACTGGCCCGGCCACGCAAGATAAGGGGTGGAGGCCTCGAACTGCGCGCCCTTCACGCGGACGCTGTTTTCCGCCAGCCAGCGAATGGTGCGCTGCCAGAAGCGCCGGTAATAACTGTTATTCACCGGCGTGGGGGAGTCCGGCTTGGCTCCATAATTCTCATCGATGATCGGCACCGCCGATTCCGGAGGACCCCAGGCGCGGTTATGCCGCGTGCCCCAGAGGAAAGTCACGTCACTGGTGAAAGCCATCGTCCGGCCCTTTCCGAACGGCTGCACCGCGATCACCGGCGCTCCCGCCGCATTGTCCATCCGCATCACCGCCGTGGCGGCGGGCTTGGCGCGGCGAATGAGATTACTGCCGAGCAGAGCAGGATGGGCACTGAGAATGGAATCCAGCGACTCTCCGGCAGTGAGTGGCAACTGCGAGAGCATGGGATGCTGTTTGCCCTCCGGCGTCCAGAAGACGCTGAACTCGCCGTAGCGGAAGCCGCGGCTGAATTCGTCCATCGTCAACGGAATCAGCTTTTCCCACGGCGTGCGATCCCAGAAGCCGGAACCGAAAGAGGTATTGCCGCCGATCATGATAAAACCCCCACCGCGGTTCGCCACGAGGTCCACCGTCCAGCGGATCTGGTCCTCCGTGAAAGAGACGCGCGGAATATCAGAGCAGATGACGACATCGTAGCGGTTCAGTTCCTCCACGGTGGCGGGAAACCCCTTCGAGGGGTCGGGTGCCCACGAGCCCGGCGTTTTCCACGGCCAGCCCACGAGCACCGATCCGCCGGCGGTATTGCTGCGGTTCAGACAGAGAAGATCGACATCGACGTCACCAGTCTCCGCCAGAGCCTGCGCGAGAAAGCAGGGCTCCGGCAGACCGTGCTCGATGCCAGTGCTGCCCTCCATGTAAAGCACCCGGAGTTTCGCCTTATCGGAGCCGATCTCCAGGGGTGCTTCATTGTCTGTTTCAGAGATTTCCCCCGGCACCGGAGTAATCCGAATTTTGCCGCTGAAACCCTCCACACCTGTGGTGGCATAGAGAGTGACCGTTTGCTCCGGAGCACTTCCGGGTGCAGCGCTGGTGAGAGCCTTGTCCACCACGGTGCCCGCGGCATCGAGCAGTTCGACATGCAGGGATTCATCGCAGCCGCTCGCTTTGGTGGTCACCGTGACAGGCACTTTGGTTCCGGCCTTTGCGCGGCGGTCCGCATCGATGGTGATAAGCGAGGCATTCTTGACGGCAACCTCATCGCCGGTGCAGATGACACTGACGGGAATGCCCTCCTTCCGGCAGACCAGCGCGACTTTCGCCAGGTCTGCGGCATCCTGCGCAGCGCCATCGCTAACGAGCAGGATGCTGTGCGGCTTGGCAGGACCCTCGCGACCCGTCAGGATTTCGCGGAGCGCGGTGGCGGGCAGGGAGGCCTTGCGAACGAGATCGTCTCCCGCGGCGGTGGCGCCTGCGGGGAGCAGCCTGGCACCGAAGGAAAGGGTTTCCACCTGGGCAGTGGAGGGATGATCCGCTTTGAGGCTCTTTTGAATGCGGAGGGCCTGCGATGCCCGGCTCTCCTCTCCTGCCGGGAAATCCATGCTTTTCGAAATATCCGTGAGAACAATCAGCGGATGCTCATTGGCCGTTTCCAGGATCGGACGCGAAGGTCCGGACATGATCCACGTCAGCAGCGCGATGGCACAGAGCCTCAGTCCGAGAACAGCAGCACGCCACGGGCCGCGCAGAGCGGTTCGTTTCCAGAACCATATCTGCGCCAATGCCGCGAAAACGCCTGCGGTGATGAGTAACGGTGCGG
>DATAIE010000738.1:0-6704 GCA_036262875.1 Verrucomicrobiales bacterium | reverse complement strand
GAGGAGAGAGAGTTGTTCCGGCGTCAATAAAGACCGGGCAAGAGCAGCGGGATTCTCAATGGAGGGCGTGTCCTGAATACTGAACGAAAAGGACAGTTCGGAGGGAACGGGGCCGGGAGGAGCGGTGCTTGAGGCTTTACGGACGAACGACGCATAGAGACGGTCCTTTTGTTCCGGTGTCAGATCCACAATGCGGGAGAGGCGGAAGATGGCGTCCTGCGCGTCGTGCTCGACGGATGCCGTGCGGCTGGCGGCCTCGGCTGCATCAAATTTCCCGGCGGCCTCATCGCCGCGATTTTGAACGATCCACTCGCGTGTGGCCTGCGTGAGACTGTTGCCAGGACGGTGTTTGAGAAAATTGTGGAGAGCCTCAGTCTCCGCAGGCTTGAGTCCCAGGAGAAGAGAGGCGCGGTCCGCTTTCGAAGCGATCAGTTGCTGGAGGCTCTCACGATCCGCCTTTTCAACGAACGGGTGCAGTTGTTCGCGAAGGTTTTCAATGAAGGCAGTGACGCGGGCTTCTCCGGAGAGAGAGCCGGCTTGTGGCTGGTCCCCTTTCGCCGGGGATGTGGAGAGAGAGGCCCCGGGTTGCAGCAGCAAAGGAGAAGCAGCGTTCCGCCGGGCGGAGGACTCCAGCACCGAAATTTCACGGCGCTGATATCGCAGGAGGAACGCCCCGCAGGTGAGAATGACGAAAGCCGGAAGCAGCGGGAAAAGGCGTGTTTTCATTTGGGTGCGGGCTCTACTTCTTTATCCAGGATGATAAGGGGTGGTTCGGGACCGGAACTGGAATTGGAATCGTCCTGGAGCGTGCTGCGCAAGAAGGCGGCCAGTTGCGGGCCGCTGGCGAAAGAAAAGAGTCTGCCGGTGATACGGCGGGGCATGCTGTCGTAGAACTCATGCTGTGATGCAGAAAGAGTCTGCCAGTCATTCAACTGCGCGGGCGTGAGGACTTCCTGGAGAATCGCGGGATCCTCTTCGAGCCGCTCCGTCTGTTGCGGTCTGATATTCACTCCCATTTGGGCGGAGTTGGACCACGGAGTGGCGTAAAGTTCGCGGGCCCCGGCTGAACACTTCTCAAAGAGGGCGTTTTTTTGATCCGGGGTGAGGTCCACGTAACTGGCCGTCGCATGAAAAGCATCCGAGGCGATTTTCTCAATCTCCGTTTCTTCGCGTTGACGCAGTTGGGTGCGCCAGAGGTCCACCTTTTCCGGCGCGGTGGCGGTGAGATATTCCGTAATGGTGCGGCGCACCCGCTGTGCCAGATTTTCCTTCGGTGTTTCCGTCTTTTCGTGGCCGGGGATTTCTTCGTGGTCGTTCCCTTTCGCATCACTGACGAAGACTTCGCTCAGGCGCTGACGCAGTGCGGCTTCCGCTTCCGGGTTCAGGCCCAGCGCCAACGCTACGCGGCGGGTTTCGATGCCCGCCATACGGTCCGCCGTTTCCATAAACAGCCCCTCCATGGCGGCACTCGCAGCCTCTTCAAAAGCGATGGGATCCAGGGGCGCGGCGGCACGCGAAGATGCGGCGGGCCAGGTATTCCCCGGTTTTTTCGGCACCGTTCCGGACGACTGAACGGAAGGCGAATCGCCCGTGGCCTGGACGAAGGATGGGCCCGCTCCGTTGCGAAGATGAGTAAGGGTGAGCCCCTGCCAAATGGCGGGAACGCCCGTCAGAAGAAGAGCGGCAACTCCCGTGAGGACCGTGGTGTGAAAAGCAGTCATGGTGAGAACGGTGGTGAAAAACAATGAGACCGCAGGGACGGCCGGCGCGGCGAGGAGCGCCTTTCGCGCGATTTCGGCCCCCGCCGTTTTTCCGGAGCCGCCGGAGAGGACGCCGGCGAGCCCGGCAGTGAGGGTGACGGAGGGAACATTCACTCCTTTGCGCTTCAGGGCCGTTGCCAGCCGGTCAACGGCGCGCATGGTCTGCTGCCGGAGCGCCGCTTCGCTGCGACCGGTGCGGACGGAGGCTTCGGCGAAACTGACCCCTTCACTGTAGCGCAGCATGAGCAGGGACCGGTCGCGTTCGGGCAGGTTGTCCAGCGCATTGTCGAGGAGGGGCAGGGCGTCGGCCAGTGGATCGCGGCCGCCGGTGGTGAGGCTGGCGTGTTGCATGACGGAGACTTTGAGCTGCCGCTCGCGCACCATTTGTCGAATGGCCCGTGCGGACTGTGCGGAGGTGACCCGGTGAAGCCACGCCGCCAGAATCCTGACGTTCTTCAGCGCATGTGCCTTCCGGGCCATGATGGCAAACACCGTCTGTGTTACGTCGCGGGCGGCATCGTCCTCCGCGAGCCTCCGCAGGGCCACACCGTGCACGAGATTAACATGCCTTTCCACGAGGGCCGCAAAGGCCCGTTCGTCTCCCTCATCCGCCCATGCCGCGAGCAGGGCGGTATCGGGAGCGGTTTCCGGGGTGGCGGTGGCGGTGAGCGGCATTTCTTTCAATGTTCCCCCGCGGACCTGTTTGTGACACCGTATTTTCCTCGCAACCCGATCCGGAGGACTTTCGGATAAAATGAGAGCGGCTCTATCGCGCCGTGGACCTTTCAGCCTTCCTCCATGAAGAAATCCCGGTTTCTACAGAGTGTGTTCGTATCATTTCTCGCCGTGGTGGCACCGCTGGACGCGAGGCCTCTGGCCATCGGTCCCGGCGGAGTGGACGGCGGAGATCTCACGGGGGATGCCGCGGGGGTCCAGGGGGAGGTGCACTCGGTGTGGCTGGGCACTCACGGGGTGGCCGTGTGGGTGGCCGCGGGAAAGGACAATCTCGTCACCAATGGCATGGGCGCGAGGTTTGACGCGACCGGTCATTTGCTTGGCCCCCCCACGGTTTTGGTCAGCAATGCCATCGCCTACAACAACTGCGCGGCGGCGCTGAGCGTGTCGGGCAATGAAATGCTCCTTGTCTGGCAGAATTACAGCGCCGGGGTGCTGGCCAGACGCCTGGCGCCCGATCTCACCTGGCTGGACGCGCAGCCCTCGGTGTTGATGTCCCGTGCGAACCTCGTTGTGTCTTACGATTTCTTCCGGCTCGGTATTGCCGCGAATGCCCAGCGTCACGGGGTGGTAATCACCAGCGTCTACGACAATCCGTCGAAGATCACTTTTGTGCGGCTGGGACCTGCGGCTCTGCCGGTGCAGGAATCATTCGTCGTGGATACACCCGCGGATTCCTCCATACAGAGTGTGGCGGTGGCTGCCCGTCCGGAAGGATTTCTGATTGCGTGGGAGGCCAACGCCGCCGGTCCCGGGGGGAACAGCCTTGTTCATCTTGTGCAGGCCCGTACGACCGGGATGGCGGGAGTGGCAACCGGCCCGCTCCAGACGCTAATGGCTCCCACCGATACAGGAGGGGACATCAACGGCTACGCGCAGGCTGTTTCGGCGGCCCCTCTTGGGGGCGGGTACGCTGTCGCATGGTCTTACTCTCACGGTTCCGGCATGGGTTCCGTTCCCGAATTCCCGCGCCGCTGGATAAGAACCGACGCCGCCGGTGCGCCGGTGGCACCGGCTCAGGAGTTTTTTCCTCCCGACCCAAATCCCATTTCGAACTGGGGGCCGCATCTCATTTCCCTCCAGCCGGTGAACGGTGGCCTGCTGGCCGTCACCAGCGAAACCGTTCCCAACGACGCCGCTCCGCACAGGCGCTTGATCCGCCGGTTCTTTTCCGCGGACGGCAGCGCCGGACCCGTGGAGGCATTTGGCGGGAATCAGGCGATGCGGCCGGAACCCCTCGCAGTTCATGCAACGGGTACCGGCCTGCTGGCAGTGGGGGAAGTGAGGACCAAAGATGTGAATTCCTCGCGGATGTCTGTAATCGCGGCCCCCCTCACGGACACATACACCTGGGGCCAGCCTGCACGGGTGGTCAGCGCCGGTATTCCGGAGCAGCAATCCTGTGCGGTCGCCTGCCGGGGTACGGATTATCTTGTGGTCTGGCAGGACGGGCGCGACGGACATCTGCTCGCCGCGGAGATCAGAGGACGTTTTTTTGGGCTCAATGGCACGCCATCAGGGGAATCGTTCCGCATCTCGGATGCGCCGTCTGAGGATGTGTCGCCGGCGGTGGCAGCCTCCGGCGGAAAGTACCTCGTGGCGTGGACCCGCAACCGCACCGATGATCCGAATGACGATATTATGGGAGCCATCGTCACTGCGCCGGGTGCCGTATCCGCACCGTTCTCCGTTGCCGCGCGGGAGGATCGTCAGGAGAGCGGAGTGTCCGTGGCCGGGGGGCCGGATGGAGGGTTCTTCGCTGCATGGCGCAGCAATCCGGTGACCGGGCAGGACCGGTACGATCAAATTCACGGTGCATGGATCAGTGGGAATGGAGGGGTTTCTCCAGCGGTCGGATTTCCCGTGGCTGCATCGCAAAGGGGCCGCGCCGTGTCCGTGGCAGGGGGTGCCGGGACCTATGGTTGTGCGTGGCGGGAAGGGAATTCCAACACCTCCTATGTTTATGGAGCTGTCGTTCCCGGAACCCCGCCGGCAACGCCTGTCACGCCGGACAGAATCGCCTTCACCGAATCCGGGAATGGCCACGCGCCCGAGATTGCCTGGAATGGTTCTCATTACCGGCTGGTGTGGCGGGAGGCGGGAAACACCAGTTCGCCAAATGCGGGTTCCATTCGATCCGCCACCCTTAGTGAGGGCGGGGCCGCGGGCACCGTCAGGGAACTGAGTAACGGGATGAACGGGACCACGAAAGTACAGTTTTTCGAACCGGCCATCGTTCCGTGGAATGGCGGCTGGCAGGTTTTTTGGCATGAGGACCGGCAGCGCGTCGTTCTTCCCTACGGAGTCGGGGATGAGTTCTCGGTAAAGTTCGCGTCCCTGGATTCGGCGGGACAGGTGACCGGCCTAAACCGCTTCGCTCCGCGGTTTATCGATAAGGATACGCTTTCGGCGGCTTCCGCACCGGATGGCGGCATCCTCGTGGTTTATCCTGTGCCCGCCGGCCGGGGGAAGGAACTGCTGCGCACGGGGGCACTGGAATCAGTGCTGCTCTATCCGGGCCGTCAAAGTGATGATCCTCCCGTTTCCGTGACCGTTGACGGATCTCTGACGACGCTTCGCTGGAAACCGGACCCGTGGTTTCCGCGGGATGCCGGCGTCTGCGAAACAGCCACGGATCTGCTGCAATGGACGCCTCTGCTGCAATCTCTTCCGGCACTGGAGGCCCAGGACACGGGCGGGGAAGCCTCCGTTACCTTCCCGGGAGGAGGCGGGCCGCATCGCTTCTATCGCCTGAATTCGTCGGTGCCAGGGTCGCCCTGATACACGGCCCGGCCTGGCTGATTTCCTGTTATTCTCTATCCGATGAAACTGACCGTCATCCTCCGAACCCTGATCGTGCTGTGTCTACTGCCTGTCTCCTCGATCCAGGCCAGGCCCCTGGCTATTGGTCCCAACGGGGTCGACGGTGCGGATCTGAGTGGTGATGCAGATGGCGTTCTGGGAGAGGTGCATTCCGTCTGGCTCGGCACGCATGGTGTTGCCGTGTGGACGGCAGTGGGGCCGGGAGGCGTGACCCGGCTGATGGGGTCGAAATTCGGTGCCGGCGGTCATCCTCTCGATACGGCCCCTGTTTTGCTCGTGGACGGAGTGCTGGCTTTTGCGGACAGCCGGACGGTAAGCCTCAGTCTTTCCGGAAATGAAATTCTTCTCGTTTGGCAAAACGAGGTACAGGGAGTTCTCGCCCGGCATCTGTCACCGGATCTTGCCTGGCTGGACAGCGCGGAAGTCCTGCGGTCGAGGACCGGGATGTTCCCCGGTGAACCCTGGCTTTTGAGCGCAGCGGCCAATGCGCAACGCCACCTCATTGCTCTGTCGCGGATGGCCGCCTCGGGAGAAAGCATTGTCCTTGCCCGTGTAGGCTCTTCGTCGCAGCCGGTGCGGGAAGTGTTCATCATGGATACCTTTGAGAGCGCGACGATCATCAGCGCTGCGGTCGCCGCGCGCCCGGAAGGTTTTCTTGTGACGTGGGCATCCGGCGGCATCGACGGCTATCATCGCATTCTGGCGAGGACGATCGGGATATCCGGCCTGGGCGGCGGGCCGCTTCAATCGCTCATGACTCCTGTAAATGCAGGAGGTGATCTCTCCATTCGCTCCAATTTTGTGGCGGCAGCTTCCTTTGGAGACGGGTATGCCGTCGCATGGTCTTACTCTGATTTTTCCCGCGGAACCGGCTCAGCGGACTTTCCCCGGAAATGGAGAAGGCTTGACGCTGCGGGCGCGCCGCTGGCTGCCGTGCAGGAACTTTTTCCGCTGGCAGTGGGATCGGAAGCCCATTCTCTTGTGCTGCACACGGTGGATGGCGGCGCGTTGGCATTGTCGAGTGAGACGCTGCCGGAGGGCACGGCTCCTGTTCAGCGGGTCATCCGTCGATATCTCCCCGTGGACGGCACGCCCGGAGCGGTGGGAGGATTTGGGGAAGTTCAGGCCATGGTTCCGGAGGGGATTACCATTCATGCCGCCGCGGGTGGCGCGCTGGCGGTAGGCGAGGTCAGGACCAGTGATATTTATTCCTCAAACCGGTCCGTGATGGCGGCACCGCTCGACGCCGGCTATCAGTGGAGCCAGCCGTCACACGTGCTCAGCAGAGGCATGCCGGAACAACAGGCCTGTGCCGTGGCGTGCCGGGGCACGGACTATCTGGTGGTGTGGCAGGACGGACGGGATGGACATGAACTCGCATCGGAG
>DATAIE010000737.1:0-2559 GCA_036262875.1 Verrucomicrobiales bacterium | reverse complement strand
TACAGCCAGCAGAACCTGACGACGCTCCTGCAAAAGGAGGTGCCGTTCCGTTTCAACGATGCCCTCGCCGCGCAGTTCCAGGCGTACGGACATCTCGGCTCGGTGCATCAGTTGTTCACCAGTCTGACGGGAAATCGCGTGCTCGCGGAGTTCTCATGGCTGCTCGACTGGCCAAAGCTCGACGACGCACGCCGCCGCGAACTCTACTCCAAATACGCCTGCCACGAGCTCCACTTTTTCCTCGCACGAAAGTCTCCCGATTTCTTCAAGGCCGTGGTTCTGCCGCACCTCGCCTCCAAGCGCGACAAGACCTTCATGGATGAATACCTGCTGGGCATGGATCTCAGCCGTTACCTTGATCCGTGGCACTACGAGAACCTGAACACGCTGGAAAAACTCCTGCTCGCCGAACGCATCGCTGCGGATCAGCCCGCCGCGCGGCGCAGGACGGAGGATTGGATGAACATCCAGCCCGTCGACCGGCAGCGGGATTTGTTCCTCTTCGAAACCGCCCTCAGAGGCAGAGTTCTCAACGGAAGAGGCGGGCCGTTTCAGGGACGTTACGGAGTAGTGGCGGCGATAAAGGATTCGATTTCCGAAAACGATATGGACGGAGACGGATTCGTTGAGAGCGGAGAATCCGGAAAGACCATCGGAGAACTCGAGTTGATCAAGCGTCAGGAACGGACCCGTGTGGCCATGGATGCCGAAGCGGAAGGGGACCTCCTTTTCGGTAGACAGGATTTTGCCGGCGCGCTCGAACGGTATCAAAACGGCTTAAACGTGATTCCGAACACCGTCAGCAGCGGGGCCGACCGCCGGAGGATCATCTCCAAATTCGCCAAAGCGGCAGTCATTCATGCCCGCGAGCTGGGGCACCGCGGAGAATTCCTGAAAGCCAAAAGTCTCCTCAGCACCGTGTTGGGAGAAGACCTCGACCCGAACTACCGGGATGCACAGACGCTCCTTAAGAATTTGGATGACCCGGAGCGCTTTAACCCAGCAAAGGTGCAATCCCTGGCGCAGACGGAGGAGGTGAAGCTCCATTTCCAGCAGGCGCTCGGATTTTACGACCTCGGTCAGTTCAAGGAAGCGGAGGACGAATTCAACCGCATCCTGGCGATCGATTCCTATAACACTGCAGCGCGGCGCGGGCTGGAGCGGACTCAGCGCCAGGTTCAGAATTATATCAAGTCGGCCCGGGATGAACAGAGGCTGAGATCATTGAAGGCAATCGACGGTCTGTGGGTGGACGCCGTGCCGGGCGAGAAAAACCTCAGCTTAAACGCACCCGCCGGCGGTGATGATTACCAAACCAATGCGCGCATGGGTGTGGACTGGAGACATTCCGTGGACAAGGTGGAAACGGAGGGCCGTGCCACCCGTCTCCTGGGTGGAGTTGACTACGACGCCAAAGATTCGGAGGCCGCTTCGGTAACGGGGGCTGGACCCGCCGCAGCCAAAAATCTTTCGGGTCTCGGCGCCGGCGACGGAACGCGCGGCTTTGTCAGTGACCGGGCATTTTATAAGCGTCAGCAACAGGCGCTCGGGTTTGAAGGAGGGCGGCTGTTCCGGCAGATGGACAAGACGAAGGAATGGACGGAGCAGAACTATTACAACCTGCGCATCACGGAGCAGAATGCAGCCCTGGTGCCGTTGAACCGGTTTTGGCGGGACTATGCCGTGCGGGATGTAAAGAAGCCGTTTGTATCCACTAACATCGCGGATGCGGCCGGGACCTTTACGGAAATGGTGCTGGCGCTGGCGGTGCTGGACCTGCCGTTCCCGGCAGAGGCGGTGCCTGGCAAATCAGAGACGAAGGACAACGTGCTGACTCTCACCCCGGCGGGCGGCGGCGTGCTGTTCCATCAGGAGGTGCGCCCGGCGGAGGTGGACAATGCCGGGGCGAAGCTGCTGGTGAGCCAGAACTTCTATCGCGAAGGCGACCGCTACATCGAGGAGGGCGGGGAGAAATTGGACAAGTTTGTCAGTGCGGAGTTTCTCGTTGGCGTGGTGTATGGCTGCCAGGTGGTGGTCACGAATCCCTCCTCAACCACACAGCGGCTGGATGCCCTGTTCCAGATTCCCGCGGGAGCCGTGCCGGTGAAGGCTACGCGCCGCGTGCAGTCGCTGCCGGTGCAGATCGAGCCCTATCGTACGCAGACGCTGGACTTCCATTTCTACTTTCCGGAGCCCGGCACGTTCGCCCACTTTCCGGTCCACCTTTCGCGGAATGCGAAGACGGCGGCGTCTGCCTCGCCCTTCGTATTCAACGTGGTGGCGAAGCCGCAGAAGGAGGACCCCGCCTCGTGGGAATACGTGAGCCAGCGCGGCAGCAGCAATGAAGTGCTCACTTTTCTCGCGAATCACAACCTCTACTTCCTCGACCTCGACCGGATGCTCTGGCGGATGAAAGACGCGGACTTCTTCCGCCGGGCCATCGCCCATCTGAAGAGCCGGCACGTTTTCCATCCTGTTGTGTGGAGCTACGCCGTCCTGCACAACGCCACGCCGTATTTGACGGAATATCTCATGTCCACCTCCCTGTCGGCGCTCTGC
>DATAIE010000736.1:0-3840 GCA_036262875.1 Verrucomicrobiales bacterium | reverse complement strand
TGTGATGGCGCTCCCCCCAACGAGCGGGCCGTCCAAATCGAAATTTGTCTGCTGGATCTGCACCGTGCGACCGGCCCCGACAGTGATACTGGCATTGTCGCCCACCATGTTGAAAGCGGCGGCCGCACCGATCGTGGCGTTCGCATTGAAGACCACCAGCCCGTTGTTGTTCAACGTGCCTCCCGTCATATTGAAGGGCGCATCGAACTGGAGCGTGCCGTCGCCATCCACCACCGTGATCGTTCCACCGGTTTGAGTGAGCGCGGGGCCCTTGATGATCGACACGCCCGCCGGCACGGACGGAAGCGGAAAGGCCCCGGCAATGAATCCGTTGTCGGCGGTAATCGATCCGCCTGCGAGCGTCCATGCCGCGGACATATCCAGGACCGACTCTTGGAAAAGGCTCATCGACCCGTTAAAAGCGTCCGCCAGAGGGATATTGAGATCGAGCGTTTGATTGCGTGAAACGGTGACCGCTCCCGCCTCCGCGGCCCCATCGAGATCGATGCGCGCGTCGGCGTCCGCAGCATTGAGCGAGAGCGTGCCCACCGGAGGTGCCCCGAAGATGATAAGCGCGGTGCTCCGCGCGGTAATCGTACCGTCGTTGAAGATCAGCGTAGTGTTCGCGGCGACGGCATCCGTCATATTGAGAATGCCATGCCCGAGCAGTTCTCCGCCGGTATTGATATCCAGCAGGCCGTCACCCGACTCTTCGTTTACCGTGACGGTTCCTTCATCGATCTGGAGTTTGGCGAGGCTGTTGATGGTGATGCCATCCGCAGACAGCGCGGAGCCCGCACCGCTCACGATCAGATTCGTGCTCGAACCGGTGAGTTGCACGGGGCCATTTACATCCAAATTGAATCCGTTCGTGGAGAGGTCCATGCCCGCTGACATCGTCAGTCCGAGGATGGCATTGCTGCTCCCCAAATTGACCGCGTTGGCCGTGCTGAAGATCGCCGTATCGTCTGCATCGGGTTCGTCGGCAGGATTCCAGTTCGCGTTGTTTCCCGTGCCGTCCGACCAGTCAAGATTGTTGCCGATCCAGGTGATATTGGCGGCTGTCGCCGGCATCGCGGGGAGAAGCAAAACGGAAACGGCAGTGACCGGGAGGATCACTTTGTGCAGTTTTGTGAGGCTGCCGGCGTTCGGAAAGGATTTCATAACAGGGAGTTCGACAAAACTTCCTGTTTGGTGTCCGAATTCTGAACTTTTTAGTCTTTTTTCCCGGCGGGGCTGTGGAAGACGATGATCGAGGGATTCCCCACCGGAGTGTAATGCCCCGTGAATGTGAGGCGACCGGTTTGCTGATCCACGAGGAAGGCGGTGATGTTATCGGCGCGCTGATTGCAGCAGAAAAGAAACTTGCCGGTGGGGTCGAAGGTAAAGCTGCGGGGGTAGTTGCCATGCGTCCACTCCTCCGTCACAAAGGCAAGAGTGCCGTCCTGACCAATGGAGAAAATAGCAATGCTGTCATGCAGGCGGTTGCCGGCGTAGAGGAACCGCCCGTCGCTGGAAACCGTAATTTCCGAGCAGAAATTGCTGCCGGCGAAACCGGGCGGAAGGCTGGAAATCGTTTGGCGCGGAGTGAGACGGCCCGCCGGGGCGTCATAATCGAAGCGGACGATGTTCGAACCCTCCTCTTGAATGGAGAAGAGCCAGCGGCCATTGGGGTGGAAGCTGAAGTGACGCGGCCCGTCGCCCGGAGGAAGAGAAAGGAATGGGGGATCATTTGGCGTGAGCAGCCCTTTCTCCACATCGAACTTCCAAACGTAGATTTGATCCAGGCCGGCATCCACATGCACCACAAAGCGCCCGGAGGCATCGGCCTCGATCATGTGGGCGTGCGGCTGGTCATGCGCGCTGAAGGCGAAGCTTCCTGGCGGCGCGTTAGTGGCTTTCGTGGGTCCCACCGTTCCCTCGTCCTTCTTGAGATCTGTTGCGGTACCAAGGCTGCCGTCAGGAAGGATGGGGAGGACCGCGACGGAGCCTCCGAAGTAATTGGCCACCAGCACAAAGCGTCCGGAGGGATGCACACTCAGATAGGCCGGCCCCTTGCCGCCGGAACTCACCGTATTCAGCAGCTTCAACTGCCCGTCAGCCTTGATGGCGAAGGCACTGATCGATCCCGCTTCCTCTTTGCCGATCCGTTCGGTTTCGTTAGCAGAATACAGATGCGTCTTCGCGGGATTGAAAGCCAGGCAACTGGGGCTTGTGCCCATCTCGACCACACCGGCGGGCGTCATCGCCCCGGTGGCGCGATCGACCGTGAAGAGGTGGATGCCGCGCCCGTTTCCCGGCGGGAGGTCGACCTGCGTGGGCCGCATGTTTTTCAGGGGCGAACTGTAGGTGCCCACATAGGCCATGAGTGGCCCGGCCGCGCTCTCCTGCGCCGGGATCGCCCGTGCGATCAGCGGTCCCGCGACAGCGAGGGCGGAGGTTTTGAAAAAGGAACGCCGGGAGAAGGGAGAGGAAGTCATAGAGGGTGTTGGCCTGGCAACCGGCAGTAACTCGCCCCGATGCGCTGCCGCTCAAGCGCTGTCTGCGCATGCGCGCTTTGCCTGACCGTTGCACGAATACGCAATCATGCTTCGTTAGAACCATGGCACTTCCCTACCCCACTCTCATTCCCGGGCTCCGCAGCCCTTTCGATCAAGTGAACGGCCTCGTCTATTTCGGACGGATGCTCGACAAGATCCGTCTGCATGCAGCGGGAAAGCTGCCCGAAGGCTGGCATGCGGCGAAAGGGGCGGAAATGAAAGGCAGCTTCGACGGACGATGCTGCGGGTTCCTTCAGATCGACTACGCAGCGCTGGAGGCGGAGACCCTCCGCGGCGGCAGCGATGAAGAACTGCTGGCGTGGGCCTTCGCGAATGGCCGTCAGCCGACGGACCAGGAAATAGAGGTGTGGAACGGATTTATGACCAAGCGGGGCTGGCGTGATGCAGGCACACAGCGGCTCAACGAACGCCTCGCGGAGATCGGACTGGAACCGGGAACGGTTCAGACCATGTTCGAGTTCATCGATCTGGACGAGGGCCGGCTCAAGGCGGGAGAAGCCCACCGCTGAGGTCTCCCGCATTCAGGCGACAGCAATGACCGCGCTTTGCGCCGTCGGAGGCAGCGGGTGCAGAGATGCATCGCGGAAGCCCGCTTCGCTCAGCATCCCCTCGTATTCGGCAAAGGTGTAGGCATCGCCTTCGGGAGTGGTGCCCAGCATCACGAGGCTGAAGCTGGCGGCTGGCGGCGGCGTGACGCGGTCGTCGTTGGGCACAAACTCGACAATGACAACCCGGCCGCCGGGTCTCAACGCAGTGTGTACCCGGCGGAGAAAACGGGTGCAGTCAGCCGTGTTGAAATGGTGCAGGAAATTTGGCACCAGCACGGCATCGTAGTCTGTGCCGAGATCGGCGGTGAAGGCATCGCCGGTGACCGTGCTGAAGCGGTCCGCGAGGCCTGCCGCTTTGGCGTTTTCCGCCGTGATGGCGAGGACCGCCGACCAGTCGAGTGCCACGAGCCGGGTCCGCGGGTTCCTTTTCGCCAGAGCGATGCCAAAGGTGCCGTGACTGGCGGAAATATCGAGAACCTTCGTGTCACGGGCGGGATCGAGCGTCACCAGTTCCGCAGTGCCTGCGGCTGCCGGCACCATGAGCGGCCCCATGGTGCGGGCGAACTCAATCCACACGGGATGGTTCGGTGCCGTGGTGCCCTGTTCGGAAGTATGAATGCGTCCGCTGCGGACGGTGGCGGCGAGATCGGTAAAAGCTTCCGTCAGCCCGGGAGCGAGAAGGAATTTCAACGAAGCACCAAGGTACGCAGGCGATTTTTTGTCGAGGAAGA